>VBDY01000159.1 GCA_005882775.1 Chloroflexota bacterium
GTTCGCGGGCATCGCCACGGTCGCCCGACTGATGGCGCTCAATCGTGATGACTACCGGTGGGTGATCGGAATGAACAGGCTCCGAAACGCGTACCTTGCGCTCCATCCGGAGCTCGAGCCTCACTTCGTCGCCAGCCCGTATGACGATTTACCTGGCGCTCTCCAGACACTCGGCGTTGATCTGACCGCTGCTCGAAAGCTGGGATCGGTGTTTCACGTGCCTCAGACCTTGCCCGGGATGCTGACCGTGATCGTGGCGGCCGTCGCCGGAGCTATCGGGGCCTTGGCCGCACTGGCAATACCCGTTCCATCGCCCGGCGTATGGATCGCGGCTGCAGCCGTATTCGTGCTGGCCCTCGTGCTGATGCAAATTTGGGGCCGGCGGGGTGTAAAACGCCTCCCGCCGAGCCTCGAACCCCGATTTCCCTCGCCACCCAGCCCGTAAGGCGCTTTCTCTCCCCCTCCCCTCAAACAGACCGGAAGGGCGCCGCGCCGTTGATCAGGCCTTGACGACACTCACCGGTATCGTTTGGATCGCCGCTTGGTACTCAGTGGATGACCAATACCAGCGGCTAGTCCTCGCAACCGGGGACGCCAGGGTGCACACCTTCTCGTTCAAGCAATAGCAGGCACCCGCGAAGTTCGTGGCCAGGATGGGATATGATTCTCGTCGGTCGGCGGCTGGTTAGAAGAGGGAGGGGATACGTTGAGAGCCAATCCGTTAGTCGCTTTTTGCCTGGCGCTTGCCGTCGCGCTCGGGATCGCCGCCTCATTTACCGTGGCCCAGTCTGGGGGCCGAGCCCCCACCGGACAAGCGGTCATCTGGCCCAACGGCGCTCCGGAGGGAGCCCTGCTCGCCGACATTTGGCCAAACGACCGTACGCTGTAGACCTGTTGCGCGTTTTATCTAGCGGCTGCCCTGCGAATTAGAACGGGAGGATAGTTGACGGCGACGGCTACGAAACGCCTCATGAGTCCACGCACGCCCGAGCAGCTGGGTGCCCGGGTTCGTAAGGCCAGAATGGAGCTTGGGCTGAGCCTCGCGGCCGTCGCCCAGAAGGACTTCAGTCGCGCCTTCCTTAATCAAATCGAGCTCGGACGCAGCCGCCCATCCACCCGTAATCTGCAGATCATTGCCGAGCGCCTCCATCGCCCGATTGAGTATTTCCTGCAGGACCCGAGCAACTCCACCACGGCACACGAGTTCACGCTGCTCGAAGCGGAAACCCGACTCCGCCGGGGGGATGGACAGCGGGCTCGCGAGCTCATGCTCCAGCTACTGTCGCGGTCTCGGATCCTGCCCGAGACGAGAGCTCGCGCCCAGCTCGTGCTCGCCGAATCGCATCTGAAGCTGCGCGCCATCCCTGAGGCGATTGAGGTATTGCAAGCCGCCATCAAGGCGGGCGAAGCGTTCGGCTGGCGGGCCCTCGTGGTCGACATGTACGACCAGATGGGGAGGGCGCATTACCAACTGCGCCATCCCCACGAAGCTGGGCGATGGTGGGATAAGGCGCTCACCACTTACGAGGATGCGGGGCTGACCGACCCGGTGCTGAAAGCAAGGATTCTTGGGCATCGCGCCAACCTCCACTACGTTTCGGGCCAGCCTACAGAAGCCATCGCCAGCTACCAGGCAGCCATCGCCGGGGCGCAGAACGTGCTCGACATGCCGACCCTGGGCGGCATCTACGAGGGTCTCGCCATGTCTTTCCAGCGGGCGGGCGACCTCACCCGAGCGCTGCACTATGCGCAGCGCAGCCTTCGGGCCTTTGAGACCCTCCAGGACATCCGCATGGGCGCGCAGCTCCGCAACAACATGGGGGAGATTCTCCTCAGTCAGGGTCGACCGAGGGAGGCCGAGAGCTTGTTCCTCGAGGGTGCGACACAACTGCGCCAGGTAGGCGATATGGACCTGCTGCCGCATCTCCTGGCCGGCGCGGCGGAAGCGGCGCTCGACGCCGGCGACCGGGAGGTCGCTGTCTCACGCATCACGGCGGCCCTGCAGGCGACCGATTTGTCAGCCGATCCCCTCGCCAGGCTTTCGGCGGAACGGATCGCTGGGCGTATCAGGCATGCCGACGCGGAACATGCAGAAGCACGCGCCCATTTCGAGCGCGCACTCGAGATCGCGGCCGCGGTGGACAGCCCGATGGAGACCGGCCGGGTGGCCTTCGATTATGCCCAGGTCCTGGAGGAGCAGGGCGATTCGGCCCAGGCCCTCATCCGCTACCGGCAGGCCTACCGTGCCCGGCAGGCGGCGGGCGTTTCCTGAGCCCTCAAGCCCGAGAGTAAATCACGACCCAATCGAGCTGAACGTTGCCCGCGGCCGTATTACTCGGTGCGCCTCCGCTGAGTTGAGTCTCGGTTTGAAGCACAAAATGCATGGAATCGGTGGGCACCAGGGTGAGCGCCACCCCGATGACGCGCCCATCGAGAATGAAGGTGACCCTGCCCGGTTGCCATTCGGTTGTGGCGATGTGCCAGGCACCGGCTTCGGGTATGCCGGTCGGGAAGGCTGACTGACCGCCAGCCGGACTCGCGTAGTGCATGAAGGCGCTGATGGAGCCGGTCAGATTGCCTTCCGGGAAGTCGATCTCACCGCCCGCAGGCCACACGTTGCTGTCCGGCCAGAGCAGCCAGGCGGTCTTGTAGCCGGGAACGGGATCGATGTGAAACCGGACGCTGTACCGGCCAAAGGCTTGCCCTGCGAAACCCGTGCTGCCGGGCAAACGGGGAACCGGCGCGGACACCATGTGAACGGCAACACCGTTGATGATCTCGGTGTGCAGGTACATGTTCAAGAGACCGTTGTTGACGCTCAACACCCTGGATGGGTAGTAGGTCCCGTTGCCACTGGTGTCGTGCCAGCCATTGGGATAGACACCCCACCTGCCACCGTAGACAGGGCCGGGAAAGCTCCCCAGGGGCACGGGTGTGTTGAAGTCTTCGGCGAAGACTTGATGCCAGCTACCGTTGGCGTCGGTGATATCGCCCACCGGCATGGCCGTGCCCGACGTCGGCGTCGGCGTGGGAGTTGGAGTCGGCACTGGAGTCGGGACTGGCGTGGCCGTCGGAGCTGGGGTCGGGGTGGGCCCTGGAGTTGGAATCGGGGTGGGCCCTGGAGTTGGAATCGGGGTCGGCGCTGGAGTTGGAACTGGGGTGGGCCCTGAGGTAGGCACGGGGGTGGGTCCCAGCGTTGGCGTCGGCGTCGGCGAGGGCGCCGGGGTCCTTGTCGGCGTAGGAGTCGCCGATGCCTGGTGCTTGTGCCCTGGGCTGGACGGCTTGGCTGCTACTCCGAGCTGAGCTGGCTGTGCCAGGGCTGTTGACGCGTTCGAGCTTCGGCCCAGCACAAGCGGCAACGCCAGGAAGCTACTGATCGCGCCGAGTAGAACAACCACTACGGTGAGCGCGCGCCCCGCGCGGCCCCACCGAGAACGAGTCGAGTCCCCCATATCTCTCCCTCCGCGGAAGACTCTGAGGGGCTCCCCTTACGGCGGCGGCCAAGCACCGTCCACGCAGCAGTGACGGTCCGTAACGAAATTCGTAAGGCGTATTCGGGCTCGAGCGCGATCTTCGGGGGAGCTATAGTCACGGCGTGCTGCGGCGCGCGCTGGGTGTCGTGATTGCGGTGCTCCCTGCGCTCGGGATCCTCCTGCTTGTGATGTTGGTGCCCGCCCCGAATTCGCGCGCCGCGGCGGCTCTGACACCGACTGCGCGGGTCGGAGCAGCGGTCAAACCGTCCAGCGCGAGCGGGACCGCCCGGGCTCGGGCAACCCCGGCCCCCGCGGTGTCAGCCTCGAGCAAACCGGCACCGGCGAAACCGGGCACGGCCATGCCGCTTGGCGATATCCCGGGCTGGCATCAGGTCTTCACCGAAGACTTCGAGACCGCGGTTCCCGTCGGCAGCTTCCCCGGCACGGTCTACGCGAGCAGGTGGGGTGTCTACCCCGATGGTCGGCACGATACGAGTGGGCACGGGACTTATTACCCGTCGAGGGTGTTGAGCGTCAGCCACGGTGTCTTGAATATGTACCTGCACACCGAAATCATTAACGGTGCAGCCGTGCACATGGTGTCCGCGCCGGTTGCTCATTTGCCTGCTTTGGAGGGTCAGCCATACGGTCGCTACAGCGTTCGTTTCCGGGCTGATCCCGTTGCCGGCTACAAGACCGCCTGGCTCCTTTGGCCAGACAGCGGCCTCTGGCCCGCAGAAGGTGAGATCGACTTCCCTGAAGGCAACCTTAACGGCTCGATCTACGCATTCATGCACTACGCCAATCCGGCCGGCGGACAGGCCGCGTTCCGCACCGGCGCGACTTACGCGGGCTGGCACATCGCCACCATCGACTGGCAACCGGGCAAGGTCACGTTTGTCCTTGACGGACAGCTTGTTGGGGTCTCGACCACGCAGGTGCCTGCCAATCCAATGAACTACGTGCTTCAGACCGAGACCCAACTCAGCGGCGGCTCACCAAGTAACGCGGCCGCGGGTAACGTGCAGGTTGATTGGGTGGTGGTCTACTCTCGGGCTTGACCCGCTCGAATCAGTTTGTGGCGGCGAACTGGTCGACGATCCGCCGTGCGATCGCCAGGCACGAGGTGGCAGCTGGCGACGGCGCGTTGCGGACGTGCAGCACGCGTTCCTCCTGCGAGAAGACGAAGTCGTCGATCAGGGCTCCGGCTCGCGACAGCGCCTGGGCGCGGACGCCGGAGGGGCCGGGAAGAATATCCTCCGGCTGCAGATCGGGAACATACCGCTTGAGCTCAGCGTGCAGGGCTCGGTGGCTGACCGCCCGGTACATCTCGCGAAGCCCGGTGCGCCAGTAACGTCGGCCCATCTTATATAGCCCCGGCCAGCGGAGCATCCCGACCAGCTCACCCGGGCGCACCGTCGAGAGGCGATAGCCTTCACGCGCGAAGGCGAGCACCGCGTTGGGACCCAGCCACATGTCGCCATCCATCCGCCTGGTGAAGTGGACGCCCAGGAACGGGAAGGACGGGTCCGGCACCGGGTAAATGAGTCCCCGTACCAGTGCTTGCCGGCCCGGCCGCAACCTCCAGTAGTCTCCCCGAAAAGGGACGATCTGCGGATCCGGCGAGGCCCCCGTCATCCGGGCCAGCACGTCTGAGTAAAGCCCGGCGCAGGTGATCAACGAGTGGGCCCTGACCGGGCCTGTGGTCGTGCGCAGCGACCAGCTGCCGTTGGCGCGGCTGAGCCCGCTGACTGCCGACCCGGTTATCACGCTCCCGCCGGCACTCTGGACGTCTTTGGCGAGCGACCGCGCAACCTCTTGATAGTCGATGATGCCTGTGCTGGGTGAGTGGATCGCCCGAAGACCGCGTGCATGCGGCTCGACCTCGCCGATCTGTTCAGCCTGCAACAGGGTCAGCCCCGCCACCCCGTTCGTTTCGCCGCGCCTGAAGAGCTCCTCCAGTTTGGGCAGCTCGGCCTCCTCGGTCGCGACGATCAGTTTGCCGACACGCCGGTAGGGGATGCCCCGCTCATCGCAATAGGTTGTGAGCAGCGACGCCCCCTCAACACACAACCGGGCCTTCAGCGAGCCGGGCGCGTAATAGATGCCTGAATGGATGACCCCGCTGTTGTGACCGCTCTGGTGACTGGCTATCGCAGCCTCCTTTTCGAGGATGGCCAGCCGGCGGCCAGGGTAACGCTGGAGCAGCTCCCGCGCGGTCGCAAGCCCCAAGAGGCCCGCTCCCACCACCGCGATGTCGAACTCTGGGGTGGACATGCCCGAGCCAGATTATGACCCCGGCCGGTTCAGCGGTTTGGTTGTAAAGCAACGCTGAAATTGGCAACTGGAGCTTGACAGTCGGCAAATCGCACCCGGGCATCTGGCCCGCGGAGTCAGGCTCAGCAGGCCGGCCAATAGTCTCGCCTATGACAACCGTGAGTGCAAACTTGACAAGGCGTCCGCTATCAGGACCTTTAGGCCAACCGGGGCTCGCCATCCGACCGTAAAGCGTCAAGATTACATCCGGGCTCGGATCAGCTCAACGCAGCGTCCACAAATCGATCAGCAGACCTTGTACCTGCGTTTCACTATTGGTACTCTTTCGACCGGGAAGCCGCAGACGATCGAGGGGAACGCCGCTGCCGAGCGGCACCGACCGGGAGTTGGGCGTCCACGAAAATTTGGAGGTCCAGCCATGCCTCTCGCTGGAAAGTCCCTACGTCCGCGCGTCACTCTCCGTCCACGATGAGCACACGGCCAGAGGTGGTTTCACACCTGTCCGGGCCATCGTCATACCCCCCGGTGAGTGTGGTGATTCCGGCGAAGAACGAAGCCAGGAACCTGCCAGCCGTGTTGCCACATATCCCCCGCTGGGTGCACGAGGTCATCCTCGTCGATGGCAATTCGACCGACGACACGGTTGAGGTGGCGCGCCGCTGCCTTCCGGACATCCGGATCGTGACCCAGACGGGCCGCGGGAAGGGCGACGCGCTGCGGCGCGGATTTGCCACCGTCACGGGGGAGATCATCGTCATGCTGGATGCGGACGGGTCGTCCGACCCGGCAGAGCTTCCAGCCTTCGTCGGCGCCCTGCTCGCAGGCGCTGACTTCGCCAAGGGTTCACGGTTCATGCAGGGCGGCGGCAGCACCGACATCTCTATCGTCCGCCGGCTCGGCAACTGGGCATTCACCACCCTGGTCCGATTGCTCTTCGGTCATCGGTTCAGCGATCTCTGCTACGGCTACAACGCCTTCTGGACGCGGGTGCTACCCCAACTGGCCCTCGACCGTGACGGCTTCGAGGTCGAGACGCTGATGAACATTCGGGCTCTGTTAGTCGGCCTGAAGGTGGTTGAGGTGGCCAGCTTTGAATCACCTCGACTGAGTGGCCAGAGCGGGCTCCGTACCTTTGCCGATGGCTGGCGTGTGCTCAAGATCATCGGGCGCGAACGGTTTTCTCTGCGAGTTCGCAAACGGCTGCAGGTGGTCCAGCAGGCGATCCGTCAATCAGCGGCAGCTGCCGCGTCGATCCTCTCAGTCCCCGAGCCAACCCCCGAGGTCGTGATCCTGTGCGGCGGACGGGGCAGCCGGCTCGGGCCTGTCACCGAACTCCTGCCCAAACCACTCGTCAAGGTGGCCGGTCGGCCGATCCTCTACCACATTATGGGCCACTATGCCGGCCACGGCTTCAAGCGGTTCACCCTGTGCCTGGGGTACGGCGGGGACATGATCCGCGACTACTTCCTGAACTATCGCATCCGAAATCACGACTTCAGCCTGCACCTCGGCGAGGGCGCGCCCCGCATGCTTGGCCGAGCTGCCGACACGCTCGACTGGCAGGTCACCTGCGTCGAGACGGGGTATGCGGCCCAGACTGGGGCGCGGATCTACCGCGCTCAAACGTACGTCGAGGGTCCGTATTTCCTGTGCACGTATGGCGACGGGCTGGCGAATGTCGACATCCCTGCCCTGATCGCGTTCCACCGCCGCCACGGGCGGATCGCCACGGTTACCGCCGTGCGCGCCCCCTCGCCCGGCAGCCTGGGGTCAGGACGCTTCGGTGAGCTGGTCATCGGGGATGACGATCGGGTCATGACGTTCGCAGAAAAGCCCGACCGGCCAATCGGCGACGCGTCCGGCTACATCAATGGCGGCTTCTTCGTCTTCAACCGCGAAATTATCAACTATCTCTCTGACGACGACACCTGTGTCCTCGAGCGCACAGCGCTCGAGCGGCTGGCCGCGGAAGGCGAGCTCTTCGCCTTCAAATACGACGGGTTCTGGCAGTGCATGGATACGCTCGAGGACCGTGACTATCTGGACCGTCTCCTCAGCTCGGGCCCCAGCCTGCCGGTCGAGCCGGCGGGGAGTCTGATCCCGGTAGGAGCCGGCGCCTGATGCGGGTTCTTGTCACGGGACATCTGGGCTACATCGGACCGGTCGTCGTCTCAGCGTTGAACGAAGCCGGACATGACATCGTGGGGCTGGACAGCGGTCTGTTCAGGGGGTGCGCTCTCGAACCCAGCGCCGAGGTGCCGACCATCGCCCGCGACCTGCGCGACGTCACGCCGGATGACGTTAGCGGCTTCGAGGCGATCGTCCATCTGGCAGGCCTTTCCAACGATCCACTCGGCTTCCTGGACCCGGCCCTCACCCACGAGGTGAACGGCGCGGCCACGGTCCGGCTGGCCCGCATCGCGCGCGAGGCCGGTGTTCGCCGTTTCCTCAACTCGTCGTCCTGCAGCGTGTACGGGGCGCCCGAGGAGCCCTGGGTCGATGAGACCTCCGCGCTTCGTCCGGTGACGCCGTACGGTGAATCAAAGGCGACCGCCGAGCAGGGTCTGGGGCAGCTTGTCAGCCCGTCCTTCTGCGTCGTTTCGTTCCGCAACGCCACCGCGTTTGGGTACTCGCCGAGACTGCGGACCGACCTGGTGGTCAACGACCTGGCGTCCGGCGCCTATCTGCGGGGCGAGATCCGGCTCAACAGCGATGGTTCCGCCTGGCGGCCTCTGGTTCACGTGCGCGATATCGCCCGGGCGTTCGTGCTCGGGCTGACCGCCCCCAGCACCTCCATCAACGGCGCCATCCTCAACGTCGGCGCCGACGCCCAGAACTACACGGTCATCGAGATCGCCCGGGCTGTGTCGGAAATCGTCCCCGGGGCCAGGCTGACAATTGCCGAGGGAGCTGGTAAGGATCGGCGCAGTTATCGGACGCGGTTCGAACGCGTGCGCAACGTTTTGCCGGACTTCTCGTGCGCCTATGACCTGCGGACCGGCATCGAGGACCTGCTCGCCAACTTCCGACGCCTCGACTTGCGTTCCACAGACGGCCTGGTTCGGCTTGCCCATCTCCAGCGGCTGATAGCTGGTGCCGAGGTCGATGCCAGCCTGCGACCGCGGGTACTGGCGGCGTGATGACCCAATGAAATTTCATTCGACTGAGGTGGCCGGCGCCTTCATCGTCGAGCCGGAGCCACGTCGCGATGATCGAGGCTTCCTGGCTCGGACCTTCTGTGTCGAGGAGTTCGGCCAGCACGGACTCCATTTCGCACCGGTTCAGTCCTATCAGTCGCGCAGCCACCGCAAGGGGACCGTGCGCGGCCTCCACTACCAGGTTGCGCCGGCAGCCGAGTCAAAGCTGGTCCGATGCATCGTGGGCGCGATCTATGACGTCATTCTCGACGTGCGGCCGGACTCGCCGACATATCTGCGCTCCTTCGGCGTGGAGCTCGCCGCGGATAATCGCCTGGCCCTCTACGTGCCGGAGCTGGTCGCGCATGGCACCCAGGCACTCACCGACGGGGCAGAATTGCTCTGCCTGGCCGGCCACGCTTACGCGCCTGAATGCGAGCGGGGTGTCCGATATGACGACCCAATTCTCGGGAATCGATGGCCGCTGCCGACCGTCGAGGTCTCTTTGAAGGACCTTGCCTGGCCACCACTGCGGTCAGCCGTCGGAGCACCGCGATGATCATCGTTGACAGGGCGCTTTCGGCTCGGGAAGCGGCCGGGAATCCGATCCGGGTCGGCATGATCGGGGCCGGCGCTCTGGGTCACGCCCTGGCCGAGCAGATCATCGGCTCGGTCAAAGGGATGAAGTTGGTGGCCATATCGAACCGTCACGTCGAGGCAGCCCAGGCCGCGTATGCCGGCGCCGGCGTCGAGTCGGTGCGGTGGGTCGCCACCAGCGCCGAGCTGGAGGACGCGATCGCCCGCGGGCAGTTCGCGGTCACCGACGATCCGGCAGTCCTGTGTCGGGCCGATGGCATCGACGCCCTGATTGAGGCGACCGGAACCGTGGAGTTCGGAGCACAGGTGACTCTGGACGCGATCCAGCATGGCAAGCACATGGTCCTGGTCAATGCCGAGCTCGATGGCACGCTGGGGCCGATCCTCAAGCGGCATGCGGATAGTGCCGGGGTGGTCATCACCGGTTGCGACGGCGACCAGCCGGGCGCCGAGATGAACCTCTACCGTTTCGTGAAGGGGATCGGACTCACGCCCCTGCTCTGCGGGAACATCAAGGGTCTCGAGGACCACTACCGGACCCCCTTGACCCAGGAGGCGTTCGCCCGGCGCTGGCGGCAGCAGCCCTACATGGTCACCAGCTTTGCCGACGGGACCAAGATCTCCTTCGAGCAGACCGTGGTGGCCAATGCCACCGGCATGCGAGTTGCCCGGCGCGGGATGATGGGGCACCAGCACAGCGGTCACATAGACGAGATGACTCAGGTCTACGACCCGGATCAGCTCATCGCCTGGGGCGGGATCGTCGATTACGTGGTCGGCGCCCGGCCGGGTCCGGGAGTTTACGTGATCGCCACGGAGGCCGACTCGAGGCGCCGCTTCTACCTTGATATGTACAAGATGGGCCCGGGCCCTCTGTACTGCTTCTACACCCCTTTTCACCTATGCCAGTTCGAAGTCCCGTTCTCGGTCGCCCGGGCCGTCCTTTTCGGGGACGCTGCGGTAACCCCTCTCGGCGGCCCGGTCGTCGACGTGGTGGCAGCAGCCAAGCGCGACCTCAAGGCGGGCGAGGTGCTCGACGGCTACGGCCACTTCATGACGTATGGCCAGTGCGAGAACTCGGACGTCACCGCCGCGGAGCGGCTGCTCCCCATCGGCCTGGTCGAAGGCTGCCGGCTGAGGCGGGAGATTCCGCGGGACCAGGTGCTGTCGTACGACGACGTGGAACTGCCGGAGGGCAGGATCAGCGACCGCCTGCGGGCGGAACAGACCGCGCATTTCAACGCCCTGGTGCCGGCCTGATCTGGTGGCCTGGCCATGAGCTACGTGACCATCCTTGTCCCCAACTACAACCGGGCGGCCTTCTTGCCGGCGTGCCTCGAATCGATCCGCGCCCAGACTTTTACCGATTGGCGGGTTGTCGTCGGCGACAACGCATCGACCGACCGGTCCAGGGAAGTCGTCCGATCCTTAGGCGATCCGCGCTTCGAACTGGTCTGCCGGCCGGAAAATGTCGGCTACATCCGCAACACCAACCTGCTACTGAACGAGGTCGACTCTGAGTTCGTCGCGGTCCTGCACTCGGACGATTGGTGGGAGCCGGATTTCCTTGAGCGGCTGGTCGGCCTGCTGGAGGCGGCCCCGGCGGCATTGATGGCAGCCTGCGCCGTCAGGCAGGTGTTCGATTCCGGCCCGGCCCACATCCAGTGGCTCAAGACGGGCGGCGGCGATACCGCGATATTGCCCGCACCTCAGGCAACCAGGATCCTGGTGCGGACCTGGCCTTTCCTGGTTCCCAGCGACGTGCTTGCCCGGACCGACCTGTATCGACGCTTTGACGGATTCGAGGACTCCCTCCCATACAGCACGGACTGGCTGATGTGGCTACGGGCCGCCTCCCTCGGATCGGTCGCGGTTTGCCGGCGGCCGCTGGCGAACAATCGCAAGCATGCCTCCAGCATCACCGGGCAGGCGGAGCGGAATGTCCTTTGGGCGGACGAGTGGATCAGGGTGGCGCGAATCCTCGAAGCAGAGTGGCAGGCGAACGGTCCGCCTTATCCGGGCGCAGCCAGGGAACTCTGGGCCATGAACGCCCTTCGTTTCATCATGAAGAGCCACGAGCTGCACGAGCGAGGAAATCGCACCGGCGCTCTGAAACTGACACGGCTCGCCCAGGAAACGGCGCCATCGCGAACATGGCGCCTGGCTGCCCGCTTGCAGCGAATGTTTATCCGAACCACCAGCCCGTCAATCGCCAGGAGGTTCCGTCAGCTGGCGGCCGGGCTGGCAAGACGATTTCCCCGACCGGGGTACGTCTTGACCGTTCTGAGCGAGAGTGACTGATATGGCGATATCAGCCCGATCGCTGCGGGTGGCCATGGTCGCGACCCGGGCCTTCCCGTCTATCGGTGGCATCGAGACCCATGTCAATGAGGTGGCGCCCCGGCTGGCCGCTGCCGGCGTTGGGGTGACCGTCCTGACCACCGATCCCGGGTGGCGATTGCCCACCAGCGATCAGGTCGCGGGCGCTCGGCTGCGCCGGTTCCGCGCTTGGCCCGCCAGGGCCGATTACTCGTTGGCGCCTGGAATCTATCGGGCCATCAGGCAAGAAGAATGGGACCTCGTCCACTGCCAGGGGTATCACACGCTTACCGCCCCGCTCGCCATGCGCGCTGCGGCGGCCGCGGGTATCCCGTATCTTGTGACCCTTCACAGCGGTGGTCATTCATCACCGTTTCGCAACCTGGTCATGCGATTCCAGTGGAAGACGCTCCGGCCACAGCTGGCTCGAGCGGAGCGGCTGGTGGCGGTGTCCGGCTTCGAAGCAGAATTCTTCGCCGAGCGGCTGCGACTCCCCCGGGATCGCTTTGCCGTCATCCCGAACGGCTCGAACCTCCCCGAGGTGGTGCCGGCGCCCTCGTCGGAGGCTGGGCCGCTGATCGCGTCCGTCGGCCGTCTGGAGCGCTACAAAGGACATCACAGGGTGCTGGCCGCTTTTCCGCGCGTGCTCGAGCGGTTCCCGAAGGCTCGGCTGCGCATTGCCGGCTCGGGCCCACAGGCGCACCGGTTGCGGCGGATGGCGGACGCGCTGGGTATCGCCGACCGAGTCACGGTGGGGCCGGTGCCATCCGGCGACCGCCGGGGGATGGCGTCCCTGCTCTCCCAGGCTGCCCTCGTCGTCCTGCTCAGCGAGTACGAGTCCCAGGCGATTGCGGTCCATGAGGCTCTCACCCTCGGCCGGCCGGTGCTCGTCGCGTACACCTCTGCGCTGCGAGAACTCGCCGATCGGTCGCTCGCTGCCGCGGTTCCTAAAGACGCCAGCTCTGACGAGATCGCCGCCGCTATGATCCGCCAGTTGAAACAGCGCAGGATCGCACCCGGGTTCCAGCTCCCCACCTGGGACGACTGCGCGTCGGCCCTGTTCGCGGTCTATCAAGAGGTTGCCCGAATCCCCGCGAAGGAGCTGGCGGGATGAGTAAAGAGGTCACCGACATCGCCGTGGTCATTTGCACCTACTCCGAGGGACGCTGGAATGACCTGGTCCAGGCTGTCGGATCGGTCCTGCGGCAGACGCGCCCGGCCCGTGACCTGGTGGTCGTGGTCGACCACAACCCGGGTCTGCTGAGCCGTGTTCGGCACGAATTCCCGGGGCTGACTGCCGTCGAGAACTGGCAGTCGCCAGGCCTCTCCGGGGCCCGCAACACGGGCTTGGCCAGCACCAACGCGTCGGTGATCGCCTTTCTGGATGACGACGCCAGCGCGGCACCGGACTGGCTCGAGCGTCTCGAGCCCGGATACCAGGACACGCGGGTCCTGGGGGTGGGCGGCTTTGTAGCCCCGGTCTGGCAGGCCGGCCGCCCTGCCTGGTTCCCGCAAGAGTTCGATTGGGTGGTGGGCTGCAGCTACCGCGGCCTGCCGGAATCGGCGGGCGAAGTTCGCAACATGCTTGGATGCAATATGTCCTTCCGCCGCGAGGTCTTCGAGGTGGTCGGCGGGTTTCAGAGCGGGATTGGGCGGATTGGAACCTACCCGGCCGGTTGCGAGGAAACCGAGCTCTGCATTCGTGCCCGGCGCGCCTGGCCCGAGCGCTTCTTTCTATATGACCCGCAGGTCAGGGTCTCCCACCAGGTGCCTGCTGGCCGGGGAACATGGAGGTATTACCGCACGCGCTGCTATGCGGAAGGCCTGTCAAAGGCACTGGTCGCGCAATCCGTCGGCAGTACGGACGGGCTTGCGTCAGAGCGCCGGCATGCGCTGCGGACGCTGCCCGCCGCCGTCGCAAAAGACCTCGCCGGTGTGGCGCTTCACGGGGACGTTTGGGGACTCGGGCGGGCCGGCGCCATCGTCGCCGGGCTTGGATTTGCGACGGCGGGTTTGCTGTCGGGTCGCTGGCGGTTGGCCTGAGGGCGAGATGGAACGAGCCATGCTTCCGAGTCGTCTGATGCCGCTCCGCGACCGGGCCTTTGCCGGCGCCGCGACGGCCATGGCCGGACGCGGGGGCGCGGTCGTCAACCTCATCCCGCTTGGGCTCACCATCCTGGCCCTGGCCATCTGGGCGCTCTCATTGCCAGGCGTCAACGTCCGGCGGATGACAGATCTGGGACTCATCTCGGTGCTGACCCCCGGAATATTCCTTGCTCTCGTGCTCCTGACCATCAGTTTCGCCGTCAGCCTCCACCATCAGAGTCTTCGCCCGGCGCTTCTGGGCCTTCACCTCGGCGTCCTGATCTTGATGCTGTATGGGATCACGGCGCTGGTGGAAGAGGCCCCCCGTTTCAGCGTGGTTTATCGCCACGCGGGGTTCGCCGAGTACATCGCCCGGACCGGCCACCTCAACACCGCGATCGACGCCTACTTCAGCTGGCCGGGCTTCTTCGTGCTGACGGCGTTCGTGACCAGGATCGCGGGTCTCTCGAGCGCCCTCGACCTGGCGCCGTGGGCACCGGTTTTTTTCAACGCCCTCTGGGTCGGGCCCCTCTACATGATCATGACTGCCGCCACCGACAACAGGCGGCTGGCCTGGCTCGGCGTGTGGTGGTTCTTCCTCGCCAACTGGGTCGGGCAGGATTACCTGTCACCCCAGGCGCTCAATTACTTCTTCTACCTGCTCATCGTGGCCATGCTCCTGACCTGGTTCCGCTCACGGCCGGCCGAGGAGCCTTCAGGATCATCCACGCGCTGGCAAGGCGTTGCCCTGATGGCCACCCTGCTGGTGATTTTCGCCGCTGTCGTATCCAGCCATCCCCTGACACCCTTCTTCCTGATTGCGACCGTTGGAGCCCTGGTCCTCCTGCGCCGGGTCACCCCGCGGGCGCTCCCCATCGTCATGACGGCGATGACCGTGGCCTGGATCCTCGTGGTCGCGCAGCCATTCCTGGCCGGGCACTCGAGCATGGTGACTGGGTCGGTCGGCCAGGTGAATTCGATCGTCTCGGCCAACCTCACGAGCCGGGTTCAAGGCAGCCCCGACCATCTGCTGGTGGTCGCGATGCGGATCGCGATTACGCTGGCGCTCTGGGGCATGGCCCTGCTGGGTGCCATTCGAGGGACCGGTCACGGCCGCGATCTCGCGATCGGGGTCCTGGCCGTGGCGCCGCTGGCCGTCGTTCCCCTGCAGGTCTATGGGGGAGAGATCGCCCTGCGCGCGTATCTCTTCAGCCTGCCGGCGATCGCCTTCTTCGCCGCCTCGTGGCTCTTTGGCCTTAAGCGACCGGCTGCCGGGTGGCGCTCAACCGCCCTCGTCGCCGGCGCCAGCATGCTCCTTCTGGGCGGGTTCCTGGTCACGCGCTACGGAAACGAGCGAATCGATTACATCACTAACGACGAGCTGGCCGGCGTTCGCCACCTCTACGAGATCGCGCCGCCCGGCTCCATCCTGGTGTCGACCGGTTATACCCCCTGGAAACTGCAGCAGATCGAGGCGTATGACTACCGCTACCTCCCACCCAGCTCCCTGGGCCAGACCGACGTCAAAGCGGTGCTTCGCCTCATGACGGACGCCCGGCATGATCACGCCTACTTCCTCTTCACTCGAAGCGAGGCCGCCCAGGTCGATCTCTTTTACGGCCTTCCCGGCCCTGGTGCGTCGACCGGAGCCGCACGGGGCTCGCTCGATCGGTTGGTGGACGCCATGGTCGCCTCCGGGCGATTCACGGTGGTGTACCGCAACGCCGACTCGATGATCCTCACCCCGGTTTTAAGCGCCGGAGTCGCCGCATGATTCGCCGGCTGGCGACGCTGCCGCTGATCGTGCTGGCACTCGCCGGCGCAGCCGGATCCGCCGTCATCCTCGGCCTCGGAAATCCGATCCGGTCCCTGTTCGTGCTTCCCTTCCTGCTTGGGGGCCCCGGCCTGGCGCTTGTTCCGCTCATGCGCCTCGACTTGTTGCCGGGATTGACGCTGGCGGTGGGTCTGAGCCTGGCGCTCGATGCGTTGGTGTCGACGACGATGATCTACGCGAACGTCTGGTCGCCAGAGGCGACCCTTGCCGTGCTCATCCTGGTGAGCCTGGTCGGCGCCACGGCACAGCTGTTGACGACATCGTTTGAGCCCGACGGTCTGGCTGCGGAGGAAGGGTCGTGACCATGATGCGCGGGCTGTGGACTGCTGCCAACCGGGCGATCCTGATCAATGCCGGCAGCCTGATCGCCACCACCGCGGTCACCGCCGGATTGGGCTTCGTCTACTGGCTCGTAGCGGCCCGCGGATTCTCCCCGGGTGCCGTTGGTCTCGCCTCCGCTTCCATCTCAGCCATGACTCTGCTCGCCTACGGTGGGATGTTGGGGCTGGGAACCATGCTGATGGGTGAGCTCCCACGCCAGCGCGGCCGGGAGAGTTCGCTGATATCCACCGCCGTGCTCCTCTCCGGGCTGGCCGGCGGCGTCCTGGGACTTTTGTTCGCGGTCCTCGCTCCCGTCGTCTCGACGGATTTTCGGCCGCTTCAGGCAACCCCCGAAGCGATCGCCGTGTTCGCGGTTGGTGTCGCCTTGACGTCCGCCACCCTGGTCGCCGACCAGGCGCTCATCGGTTTGCTGTTCGGGGGCCTGCAGCTCGGCCGGAACGCAGTGTTCGCGGTGGTGAAGCTCGGCGCCCTCGTCCTGGTCAGCCTCTGGTTGAAACAAAGGACCGGCATGACGATCTACGAAACCTGGATCGTAGGCAACCTCCTGTCGCTGGCGATGCTGGTCGCCCTGGGCAGCGCCCGCGGATGGTTCCACCTGGGAGCCCGGCCGCAGTGGTCGGCCCTTCGAGGACTCCGGCGAAGCGCGCTCGGCCATCATGGTTTGAACCTGGCGCTTCAGTTTCCGGTGCTGGCATTGCCGATCGTCGTCACTACCACTCTCACGGCCGCCTTCAATGCCTATTTCTACGTCGCCTGGATGGTGGCCCTTTCCTTTGTCTGGGTGGCGCCGGCTGCGCTTTGCCTGGTCCTGTACACGGTCAGCTCGAAGACGCCGGCCCTGCTTGGCCGAGCCATCCGGTTTACGCTCGCGGTCTCGCTGTTGGTCGGCGTGCTTGCGAACATCCTCCTGCCGGTAATTGGTGACCCCATACTTCATCTATTCGGAGGCACCTATGCGAGCCATGCCGGACCAGCTCTTCGCATTCTGGTGCTGGCCGTTTTCCCGCTGATCATCAAGGACCATTTCGTGAGCCTTTGCCGGATCGATCGACGGCTGGGGAAGGCGACGATGCTGATTGCGGCGGGCGGCTTTCTCGAACTCACCGGAGCCGCGGTGGGAGCTCACGTTGGTGGCTTGTGGGGGCTGTGCCTTGGCTGGGCCGCCGTGATCTGCGTCGAAGCGGCGCTCATGGCGCCGGCTGTCTATCGAGCCGCCGTTACCGACCGGCCGCGCCAGTTGGAGTCCTGGCTTCGACCGGCCCCCGTGGAGGCCGAACGCTGATGGCAGGGCGACCCTCCACTGAGAACCATGTGGTGGATGAGGCCGTGTTTGCCTGGTGGGATTACCCCCTGTTCGCGGCCCTGAGCGCCCTCAATGTCGTCGCCGTCGCCTTCGTGGCCTGGTACTGGGTGGTGAAGGGAGATGCGCTGCACCGCCCCCTGCTCTTTGGGCTCATCGCCGCGCCTTTCGCCTTGGGGCTGTTGCTCTACGAATGTCGATGGTTTGCGATGCCGTTCATGCGCCGGCCGCGCCCATTGAAGCCGGCTGCTGGCTGGCGTGTTGGTGTGGCAGCCACCTTTGTCCCCGGCGCCGAGCCGATCGAGATGCTCGCCGAGACCCTCCAGGCGCTGCTCGCCATGGATTACCCGCACGACACCTGGGTGCTCGACGAAGGCAACGACGACCGGGTGAAGGCCCTCTGCTGCTCGCTGGGCGCGCGGCACTTCAGTCGCAAAGGCTTGTCCGACTACCAGACCTCATCCGGTCCCTTCCAGGCCAAAACAAAGCACGGAAACTACAACGCCTGGCTGGCGGAAATCGGCTTCGCAAACTATGACATCGTCGTCGGGTTCGACCCCGATCACATCCCGGCGCCCAGGTTCCTCTCCAGGGTCCTTGGTTACTTTGACGATCCGAAGGTAGGCTTCGTGCAGGCGGCCCAGCTCTACTACAACCAGGGGGCCAGCTTTGTGGCAAGGGGTGCTGCCGAGGAGACCTACGCCTATTACTCCTCGATTCAGATGACTGCGTATGCGCTCGGGTATCCGATTGTGACCGGCTGCCACAACACCCACCGCGTTTCCGCCTTGAGAGAGGTCGGCGGTTTCGCGGCCCACGACGCCGATGACCTGCTGATCACTCTCCAGTACCGCAGCGCCGGCTGGCGCGGCGTCTACGTTCCAGAAAAGCTGGCGGTCGGGCTGGTCCCGGTCGACTGGGCTGGTTATCTCGCTCAGCAGCGCCGCTGGGCCAGGTCGGTGCTTGACATAAAGTTCCGGGTCTACCGGAGCCTTTTTGGTCGCTTATCTATGCCTGAGCGCTTGGCCAGTCTGTTGCACGGACTCCACTACTTTTATGGAATAACGACGGCCCTCGGGCTGGGCGCTCTCGCGTACATGCTCGTCACAGGAGCAACCGTCCCGCTGCTGTCACGACCGGCGATTCCTTTATTCGCGGGGCTCGTGCTGATCCTGCAACCGTCCGAGCTCTACCGGCAGCGGTTTTTCCTGCAACCACGGACGGAGGCCGGCTTGCACTGGCGAGCTGCCATCCTGCGCCTGGCCAAGTGGCCCTTCGTTCTCCTGGCCTCCCTGGAAGCCATCTTCAACGTCAAACGGACCTACGCCATCACCCGGAAAGTCGGACGTTCGCGAGCGCCCTGGGGACTGGCGGTTGCACACCTGGGGACAGCCTTGGTCGTCGCAGCGGCCTGGGCGGCCGGCTGGCTGCGCGGTGTGGCGCACCCTACCGTAGTTTCCGCCGTCAGCGCGGCCATCGTGATCGCGTCCGTCGGAGTCGCCCTCGCGGCCCTATTCGAGTTCCCTGATCCGTATGACCCGCAACTCAGTCGGGCGAGCAGTGCTGTGATTCTTCACCCCTTGCCGTCCCCTCCACTCGATTCCGCGGGCTCGGCCAGCACTGTGAGGGCATCCTGAAGCAACCAGGTCAGCTGGTGTCGCGAATCGCGGTAGGACGGCTGGAATTCTCCTTCGCGACGACGGCGAGCTGCCAGGGCTCTGCCGGCACGGAAGGCAAGCTGCCGCAACCCGCGTAGCACCGAGGAGGGCGCCAGCGCCAGGCCCCAGGTGCAAACCTGCGCGAAGACCGCCCACGGCCAGGAGGGCGCGGCGTCCCGGCCGAGGCGAGCCAGGCTTCGAGCATCCGAGCGCCTACCCTGCTCCGCCAACTGGTAGGCCTTGATCAGCATCCTGATCTCGTTCATGAGCTGCAGCTCAGAAAGAGCCCCCGGATATGGCGGCTTTGCGCCCCAGTCCAGAGCGATGGTGCGCGCGACTCGGACTGACTCGGGCGCCCAGCGGTGATCGCGGTCCGCTGCCCCGGTCACGCTGGCGGTGTGCTTGCGGTTGTTGACCAACGGGTAGGGACAGAGTGCGACGTCGGCGACTGAGGCAGCCCGCGTCCACATCAGCCAGTCGTTGGTGTAGGGCAGGGTTGCATCGAAGCGGGGAAATCGCTGATAGAGCTCCCGCCGGGCGAGTACGTCGCTCGGAGTAAATGGAGCCCACCGGCGCACGAGCATCCGGGTGGCGTCCACTGGGCTCAAGATCGTCTCGCCAGCCGACATCGCCCAGCTCTTGTGCGGCGCCCAGATCCTGGAAGGGCCAGAGTCATAGAAGATGCGGGAGGCGCAGACTGCGATCAGAGCCCGCGGCGCCCGTTCGAGCAATCCGACCATGGTGGCCAGGTAGTCAGGCTCCCACCAGTCGTCGGAGTGCAGGAAAGCGACCAGTTCGCTGTCCGCCTCGGCCAGGAGCTGGTTGGTGTTCTCCATGTAGCCAATGTTTCGTTCTCGTTGGACCAGGCGAATGCGTGGGTCGCCGAACGAGCGAACCACATCGGCCGACCCGTCCTCAGAGGCGTTGTCTCCGACCACCAGGCGCCAGTCGTCAAGGCTCTGGGCCAGTGCCGATTCCAGGCACTGACGCAGTGAGCCCTCACGGTTGTAATTGGGTACCAGGATGATGACCCTAGCCATTCAAGGCAAGATAACCTCAACGCCATGGGCGAATCGATAAGCGGAGAAGTCCCGACCATCGACGGTGAGAACCTGTCGGATCGCCGGATCGGCGTCGACTAAGGTGAAGACGACGGCATCGACATACGAGAATGATTGGTCGGCATACTGGGCGAGTATGTCTCGGGCTTTCCTGTAGGTTCCACCACCCGTCGGCCGCAGCTCAAACAAACCGGCGTTGTCGTCGACCAGCCTGAAGACTGTTAGGGCGATGTTTGCGTGCTTCCGTGGGCTAACGCGTCTGTCGTACCGGAGCTTGGTGAATGCCTCACCGACGACGATATCTGGCACTGCGATCATCACGTGCTGCTGTCTCGCGGCTACAAGGTGACGTGTTGCCCAAGCATGATGCCGGTCCCCTCGGTTGACTGCTGCAATGAGCAGGCCGCTGTCAGCGAGGACGGCCAGCGCCGTAGACCGTTGTATCGACTGTGGCGGATAAGTCCGAAGGACCCTCGATGGACCCCAAATAGCGGAGGAGTGGGTCGCCGTTCCCCGACTCTGTCGCGAGTCCGACGGCAACCAGATGGACGATCAGACCGCTCTGCGACGCACCACGTCTCTTGGCGAGCTTTCTCAAGCGCGTATCTAGAGCAGCCGGCATTGTGATGTTTTTCCTGACGAACTGACGCATTGTACGGATTATTATACACACCCGTTATGCGTCGATGCGCATCACAGTGGACTCGGAGCTGTTTGGGCCAGGCAGCGCCCGGATTTGCAACGTGCCTGTCGCACGCGGGGGAGAAATCCTCCTTTGCGACCTTCCGGAAGAGCTGGAACTCCCGATCAGAGAGGCGAGCGAGGTCGGCCTCGAACTGGGGCGTCCAGTCGAACGTCAAACTATGTCGTCCGCTTCTTCTTCCGGACCTTGTCCATGGCCGCCAGGAAATCGTCGACGTCGCGAGCAACGGTGAGCCGCGCTGCCGCGACGTGTTTGTCCACCGCCAGTTCGCCCGCTTGCCAGCGCTGCGCCCAGAACCATGCTTGGTCGGCAGGCACGGCAAAGTGGGGGCGCAATTCAATCACTCCGGGACGGGCTACCACTTCGACCTGCACTCCGGGTTTATCGAGCCCGTACTGACGGCGGATGTCGGTTGGCAGAGTCAGGTTCCCCCTGTCATGCACGGTCAGAAAGCGCCTCGTCACGCGACCTATGGGGGTCTGCTTTCCCCGGTCCAGGCTGCCCCTCTATCTGGGTTTCAACGACTGTCCGTCGAGGGGCAGCCCAGGGTGATTGTTTGAACTACGCGCTTGTTAGGATTTGCGAGCGAGCGTAGGCCACTTGCTAGACGTTAGTGAGTCAGTGAGATTGACCCTGAAACGGTCTTACTGCTGGTGAATGTTTCATTGTTGGCGCTGACAATTATCGAGGCCGAACCGGTCTTGAGTGCCTGACCCTGGGATGTGTTCGCCAACACTGTCCATGGTTGAGTGGTCCCGCCAAACCCGGCACTCACGCACGAGACCGATGTTTCGCCGCTAGCAATTACTAGGTGACGCCCTTGGCTCTGCAATATCTCGACGAATACGTTCGCAGCGACATCGTCCGTAGAGCAGGTCACCTGCCCGGTCACCGTCGCCACGGTGTTGGTCACTGAAAGGTGGGCCGGACTGTTGAAGCTGAGGGCGGTGATGCTGGCGCTAGCTGTCGTCGACACCAGCACAGTCAGGAGGGCCGCTACGGGTAATGCGAGGAGCTTGGTTCGTCTAATCATTGATCACTCCTTTACGTCGACGTACCGGTTTTTCAGGTCACGTCTGCACTTGGGATCGGCAAATGGGCCACCACCTCCTTGCGGAAATAGTCGGCAGCTAGCTAGAGCTCTTTCAATCAGGAGGAATCCCGGCGATCTCTGTTCTGAAATGAGGGGGGCAAGGAGGAGCTGGTGGAGGCCCCATCCTTCCCTGCCGCGGAGGGAAACGAGTCCGTGGCGATCAAGGCTGTGGCCTCAGCGCTGGGCCCGAAGTAGGCGCCGCAGCGAGCACACCTTGGCGCTTCCTGTAACGGAGGGTCACCGGGATGACGCTCGGACCACCAGCGCTGAGGCTCGGTCAGGGAATAGAACGCGAGCATCGTTCCCGTTGCCGGATCTCGAGTGATGCTTTCCCTCCCCTTCGCTGTAGATCCGCCAGCGCCCACCTTTCGGCCGCCGCGCTTCCGCCATTCACCAGGTAAACGTTTGAAATTGGGCGAAGTTGACAGGCTCCTGGGGTGAAAAATATGGTGAGGATCGGAGGATTTGGAGGGAAGCCCGCGCCGGCTTTGAGCGGCGACCAAACATGGCCGCAGTCTCCGTTTTCGGATCGAGTGCTGGCTATCGGATCTGTACGAGGCGAACGCCCGTGCAGTTTATACCTGCGCGCCGCTTCATCGCTGACGGCGCCGCCGAATGGAAGCCACGCTCGCGGCTGCTTGATCACCGTCGCGCAGAATCACTGCCTCGACCTGCTCCGGCGCCGGCGACGGTTCCAATCGGGCATGACCCACGGAAACGTCAGGAGTGCCAAAAAAAGAGGGCGGCCGCCGGGCCGCCCTTGCTCCCTCCCGTTCCTCAGCTCTTGGCTGACAGGATCGAGGTATACGCCGCGCTCTTGTCGTAGACGTTGAATACCTGGCCCGAGGGGTCCTGGTTGTTCCCATTCGCGTCCCGGGTCGTGCAGGTAAAGGGCCCGGCCGGAGCGGCCTGGCTTACCGTATGGGCCGTCACGCTGTAGAGAGTTGCTCCCACCGGTGGGCTGCCCACGTCGCCCAGCGGCACGTACAGGTCGATCACACCGTGCGAGGTGTCCACGTGCGACTGGATCGGCTTCTGGCCGGGATAGACCAGGTACTTCGGGTGGGTGCTCGCGATCGTGCAGGTGTTGCCGTCGAAGGCGGTCACCGCCCCGGTGGCTGTATTCACCTCGAGGTACGCGTAGTAGATGTTCCCGGTCGAGTCGTAGTTGGCCTGGGTGTTCCCTGGGATGTGGTAGTTCCAGCTCGTCAGATAGTCGACATACGCTTCCGGGATCCCGTCAGTTGTCTTCGGCAGGCTGCTCAGGTTTGCCACCTGCAGGCGCACATCCAGCCGGGTCGGGTTCTTCGGGTCGAGGTTGACCGAGGATCCGGTGATGTCCAGCTTGGGCTGGTTCGCGCCGATCAGGCCATCGGCCTCCAGCTTTGCGTCGCCCGTCGGGTCGGTCTGACAGGGCATCGAGCTAACGCCCCGGCACACTACCGAAGATCCACTCAGAGCCGTCCCGTACAAGGTAGAGCCTCGGTTCTGCGTGGCGGCCATGATCAACGCGCCCTGGTTGTTGCCGTTGCTGCCGTTGTTCGAGGTATCCGCCCAGCTGACCACAGCCGCGCCCGCGCTGTTGATATCCACCTGGAAGAAGTCGGCCAGGCTCCGGTCGCCGCCGGCCGTGCAGCCGATCCCCATCGTGCAGATGCCGCCATTGTGGCTTGGGTGCTGCGACACAGCCGTCGGGCTGGTGAAGGTCGGCGCGCTCCCGTTTGCGTTCAAGGACTGCGCCAGGTAGGGGAACCAGTCGGTTACCTGCTTGCCCGAGTCGTAGCTGGTCACGGTGGGTGCAGGCGCCTTCTTCGTGCCGTACCAGACCACGTCGATTGCGCCTGCGTTCCTGCTTCTCTGTGGTCCAGGTCAGGCCATCGTCGCCCGAGTAGGAGTAGAAGATGTGACTCGGGCCGGTGATGTTGCCGGAGGCGTCGGCCGGCGCCTGGGACCAGGTCGCGTACAGGCCGCCGCTCTTGTCGATCGCCATGACCGCGAAGTCGTTGCCGACCAGGCAGGTGCCCGCGCAGTCGAAGACCGTGGCGCGCGTCCAGCTGGTCCCGGCGTCCGTCGACCGGTTCACCGTCACCCGGTCGGTATTCGACTGGGTCGGCGTGCTGTACGCTGAATGCACCGCGAAGACATGACCGGTCGTCTGGTTGACCTCGATGTTGCCGGCTATACCGTCGTTGCAGTCGGCGATCACCGTCGGTCCCCAGGTGAGCCCGCCGTCGGTCGACCGCTGGACGATGAAGGCGTTTCCGTTGGCCTGTGTATCTAGCGAACAGGTTGGCTGCGTGACGCTGCCAGCCGCGATGTCGTAATCGAGGTAGACCTTCGCGCCGTTGCCGCCTACCGCCGACGCGCCCGCCGGGTTCCCGGAGACTCCAAACCATTGCCGGTCGACGAGCGTCGTCGCGGCGGTCACCGAGTTGCAGGCCCACAGTTGTCCGCCGTTGCGCGATGTCCCGGTCGAGAAGTTCGTCAGCGCCTGCAGGTCGGCGAAGTTGAGGTAGTCCTGGCCCTGGCTTGCCCCGGGCGAGACTGCGATGTCGCTATCCCCGCCACCCGGACACGCATCCGGCTTCCCGGTAGTGCTATTGCTTGGTACGAGCTTGTAGGTGCGCCCCTTGTCCTCTGACCGCCAGATGAAGCTACTGGTGGTGCTGAAGCCCCACGGAGCAGTGGCGTACGGGTTATCGCCGCCGCAGTTCCCCAGGCTCCAGGTTGCGCTCGGTCCGCAGACCTTCACGCCCGGCTCCCCCGCGGGTCGCTGGTCGTCGACCACGGTTGTCGCTCCAAACCCGATCGCGGGTGTCTGGGCGGCCAGGGCCGCCGGAGTGGTGTTGCCCGGCAGCACGGCAAGAGCCAGGGCAAGCGGGGTAAGCAGGGCCAGTGCGCGTCGTCTCATCCTTTCCTCCAGCCACCAAGAGTGGCATCTTCCCTGATGTCGCTCTAGATATAAAGGATGAGTTCGCAGCTAGTCAATTCGGCCAACTCCGGGAAGAGTCAGGGTGGGGGCAGGGTGGGGGGGCGTATAATTGGTCGGATGAAAGGTAGGACATCAACTGGACGCCGCGTTAAAGTGAGTGTCACCGTCGATCCTGCCTTACTCGAAGCGGTGGATCTCTACGTCCAGCGGCACGAGCAGCTCGATCGCAGCAAGGTCATGGACGCCGCCCTCACTCAGTGGTATTCCGCGCGCCAGGACGAAGCCATGGCCGATCAATTCGCCGAGCCGCCGAAGGAGAGTACCGGCGAGGCAGCGAGCTGGCGTCGCACCAGGCGAGCCGCCGTGGCGCGGAGATTGAATCGCAAGCCGGGGTAGGCGTCCGGCGGCCGGATGGCCGCGTCGGGGCGAAGTCTGGCTCGTCTACACTCCCGGACAGCCGGATGATCCGCACCAACCACGACCGGCCCTTGTGATCTCAGAGAACGTCCGCAATCGGCTGCGCGACGACTTGATCATCGTGCCGCTGTTTTCAATAGGCCGTTTGGGGCCGACTCGCGTACCGCTTCGGACGGGCTCGGGGGGTCTCCGTAACGACAGCGTGGCGTTCTGCGAGGAGATCACCACCATCGACCGCGACTTCCTGGTTCGAGGACCCCTTGGAAGCCCGGTGAGTTTCGGCCTCCTTGACGCCATCGTCCGAGCGGTGAGACGAGCGCTCGGCGACGTGCTGCCAGAGTAGGGCGCCCAACCTCGGCTCGAAAGACCCCGCTAGGCCCGGCGTTGGACTCCTAGGCAGATGCCGCTAAGCAACGTCCAGCACGGGGTGATCGCCCAGAACGAATTCGCCAAGTACCTGATGATGGGGAGCGGCGGTCGGATCGAGCTCGCGGCGCCACTGACGGACGAGGAGCGTCGGGACTTCGAAATCCATGTCCACGGCCAGTACGGCTCCGGGCTGGCCGTCCAGGTGAAGAGCACGCTGGCATTGACCAGGCTCGGCGCGCGCGCCCGCTACCTTCGAACGTTTTTCGTGGTGCGGGCCGGCCGCGTCATCAACCATCCTCTCTATTGGTAC
>VBDY01000227.1 GCA_005882775.1 Chloroflexota bacterium
GTTCGAAGGCCCCTGCTACCGCTGCGTCTTTCCCGAGCCGCCGCCGCCCGAGCTGGCGCCAACCTGCGACGAGGCCGGTACCCTGGGTGTCCTTCCCGGGATCGTCGGTCTGTTCGAGGCGAACGAGGCGGTCAAGCTGATCCTCGGCATAGGGGAGCCGCTGATCGGCAGGCTGCTCATGATCGAGGCGCTCAGCGTCGAGTTTCGGACCCTGCGCTTGAAGCGCGACCCCAACTGCCCGGTCTGCGGCGACGGGGCGCAGTTCAAGGAGTTCGTCGACTACGAGGTCTCCACGGCGATCCCGACCACCGCATGACCGAATCGCCCAACGGCGTCGTCCGGGTGCGCTGGGCCAAAGAGGGACGCCAGATCACCTACGTGATCATCACCGACGGCAACCGGGGCAGCAGCGATCCGGCGATGACGGCCGAGCGACTCGCCCAGATCCGACACGCGGAGCAGCGTGCCGCGGCCATGAAACTGGGGGTCAAAGACGTCTTCTTCCTCGGCTACGACGACGGCTCGCTACAACCAACCCTCGACCTGCGCCGGCAGATTACTCGCTGGATCCGCCGCTGCAAGCCGGACGTGGTGGTCTGTCCCGATCCGACCCGTCGCTGGACCGGCCAGCGCTACATCAACCATCCCGACCACCGGGCAGCCGGGGACGCCACCCTGGACGCGATCATGCCGAGTGCGGACACCCGTCTGATCTTCCCCGAGCTGCTCGACGAGGGTCTCGAGCCGCACCGGGTCAAAGAGGTGTACCTGACCGGTTCCAATGAACCGGACGCGTGGGTCGACATAACCGAGACCTTCGACCAGAAGATCCAGGCGTTGCGCGAGCACAGGAGCCAGATCGGTGACTGGGCTGAGATGGAGGGCTTCGTCCGCGAGCGAGCCGCCGACATGGGGAAAGGCCAGGGCATCGCCCTGGCCGAAGGCTTCAAGTACTTTCGACTGCGGGAATAGACCTGCCCTTCGCTAGAAGGGCTTGAGCACCATCAGCCAGAGCAGGATCAGCAACCCACCTGCCCCTACCACTGTGAAGCCGACCGGATTCGGCCTGGCGACGGCGCCGCCAGCCTGGCGGGCCTCGTGGTAGCCGCGTGACATCGCTCCCATGACCCCCATCATGACGATCACGAGCACGAGCGCAGCCCAGATCCAGCGCTGGCCCCACCAGTGTCCGGCTAGCCCAGCCAGGACGCCGGTTACGACAGCGGCCACCAGGAATCCGTAGGCGAAGCGCACCGTGCTGATCGAGAGAAGGAGCAGGAGTCGGGCGCCGGCGGGGTCCTGGTTGCGACGCAATTGCCAGGGGATTACGACCGAGACGCCGTGGAGGGCGAGAAAGCCGAGCACGGACGCGACGTGGAGATAGACGATCCAGCCGTAGGGCAACCTGGCGCCCGACTTTAGCAGAGGTTGCGTGGCGAACATCTGTTCGCTATGATGCCTGGGCATGTCGGTCGAGTCTGTCCTTGAGAGGCTGCTGTCCCAGGATGAGTTTCGCCGCCGCCTGACCCTCGACCACACCCTGCCGGCTCGGCCGGCAAGATATGCGGCGTTTCCCGAGGAGCTGGACAGCCGGCTGGCCCACGCCCTGGCAGCCCGTGGCATCAGCCAGCTGTATACCCATCAGGCCGAGGCGGCGCGCCAGGCGCTGCGCGGCGAGCACGCAGTGATCGTGACGCCGACCGCTTCCGGAAAGACCCTCTGCTACAACCTGCCTGTCCTGCACGCGATGCTGACGAACAAAGAGGCGCGCGCCCTCTACCTGTTTCCCACCAAGGCGCTCGCCCAGGACCAGCTTGCGGAGCTGCACGGCCTGGTCGGCGAGCTGAAGGCCGACATCAAGACCTATACCTACGACGGGGACACGCCGGTGAGTGCCCGCCAGGCGATCCGGCAGGCGGGGCACATCGTGGTGACCAACCCGGACATGCTCCACACCGGCGTCCTGCCGCACCACACCCGCTGGGTCAAGCTGTTCGCCAACCTCCGCTACGTGGTGATCGACGAGCTGCATGCCTATCGCGGTGTCTTCGGGAGCCACCTGGCCAACGTCCTCCGGCGACTGTGGCGGGTCTGCGAGTTTTACGACAGCCATCCGGTCGTGATCGCCTGCTCGGCGACCATTGCCAACCCCAGAGAGCTTGCTGAGCGCCTCACGGGTAAGCCGATCCGCCTGATCGATGACAACGGCGCCCCGGCGGGTCCGAAGCGCTTGCTCTTTTACAACCCGCCGGTCGTCAACCGCGAGCTTGGGATCCGGCGCTCGTCGACACTCGAGGCGCAACGGATTGCAGAGGCGTTCCTGCGTGGCGGGGTGCAGACGATCGTCTTCGGCCGGACACGGCTCCAGGTCGAGATCCTGCTGAGCTACCTTCAGCAGTCGCTCGCCAATCGCCTGGGAGACCATCAACCGATCCGGGGCTATCGGGGTGGATACCTGCCCTTGCAGCGCAGGGAAATCGAGCACGGCCTGCGCGACGGCACGGTCCGGGGCGTGGTCAGCACCAACGCGCTGGAGCTCGGCATCGACATCGGCCACCTCGACGCCGCCATCTTGTGCGGGTACCCGGGCACCATCGCCAGCGCCTGGCAGCAGATCGGCCGGGCCGGTCGGCGGCGAGAGGCGGCTGCGGCGGTCTACGTCGCCTCCAGCAGCCCGCTCGACCAGTACCTGGTCAATCATCCTGAGTACTTTCTGGGCCGCGACCCGGAGCAGGGGCTGATCGACCCCGACAACCTGCTCATCCTGAGCGCCCACCTGCAGGCCGCGACCTTCGAGCTTCCGGTCGGGATGCGCGAGCGGTTCGGCAGCGCGCCTGTGGTGGAGCTGCTCCGGGTGCTGGAAGAGGACGGGTCGGTACACCAGGCCGGCGATTCCTGGCACTGGAGCGCGGACGCGTTTCCTGCCGAAGGCGTCAGCCTGCGCAGCGCCGCCGCCGACAACGTCGTGATCGTCGATGTCACCCGTGGCGCTCGCGTCATCGGCGAGATGGACCAGTTCTCGGCACCCACCTTCCTCCACGAGGGCGCGATCTACCTGCACGAGGGCCAGCAGTACCACGTCGACCGCCTGGATTGGGAGGAGAAGAAGGCGTACGTGCGGCCGGTCAAGGTGGATTACTACACCGACGCCAACCTGGCGGTCA
>VBDY01000228.1 GCA_005882775.1 Chloroflexota bacterium
TCGACCAGCGGGATCGCGGGCAACCGAGGCCAGACCAACTATGCGGCGAGCAAGGCTGGGATCATCGGGATGGTCCAGGCGCTGTCGCCGGCCATGGCGCAGCGCGATACCACTATCAATGCAGTAGCTCCCGGGTTCATCGAGACCGCGATGACAAAGGCGATGCCGCTGGCCACCCGGGCGGTCGGCCGTCGCGTCAACAGCCTGAGCCAGGGAGGCCTGCCGGTCGACGTCGCGGAAGCGGTCGCCTGGCTGGGCCAGCCGGGGACCGCGGGCGTCAACGGGCAGGTGGTCCGGGTCTGCGGCCAGAGCATCGTCGGCGCATGAGCGTCCGCCGTTTGAGTACCCGCCCAAAGCTCGCCCGGATGTACGCAGGGGCGATGACCGGCATCGGGGCCCGCCGTGGCCGCGACCTGCCTGACGTTACTTACGAGCTCGCCGACGTTGCGGTCGACCGGGACCACCTGACGCGATACAACGAAGTCTGCGGTTTCAGGCAGGCCGACGTCCTGCCGCTGACCTATCCTCACGTGCTCGCCTTCCCGCTCGCGGTGGCCCTGATGACCCAGGGCACGTTTCCGTTTCGATTGCCCGGCCTGATTCACGTCGCGAACCGGATCACCCAGCATCGGGCGCTGAGCGCAGACGAGCATCTGACGCTCCAGGTTCACGCCGCGAATTTGCGCGAGCATCCCCGGGGGCGGCAATTCGACATGGTCGCCGAGGCCAGCGTGGACGGGGCGGCGGCCTGGACCAGCAGCAGCACCTACTTACATAAGGAAGCCACGGATGGGAATCGGGCGCCGAAGCGAGAGCCCGAAGCTGCACCCAGGCCGAAGCGAGAGCCTGAAGCTGCACCCAGGCCGACGGCGATCTGGCGCGTGCCCGCGAGCATCGGCCGCCGGTACGCCGGGGTGTCGGGCGACGTGAACCCGATCCACCTGCATCCGCTGACCGCGCGCGTGTTTGGCTTTCGCCGGGCAATCGCCCACGGCATGTGGGTGAAGGCTCGCTGCCTGGCCGCGATGGAGGGTCGCCTCCCGGAGAAGGTCACCGTCGAGGTCGAATTCAAGTCGCCGCTGCTCCTGCCGTCGACGGTGGGTTTCAGCGCTCAGCCGCTCGAGGCTGGTTGGTCGATTGCTCTATTTACGCTGCGAGATGGCAGGCCGCACCTGGCCGGAAGGATTCGCAACGCTGGTTAGGGCTTAGGCTGGAGGTAACCCAGATGGACTTTCACGTCGCGCTGCCAAACGGACATCGCGGGGTCACGGTCGAGGAGATCGCGGAGATCACCGACGCGGCGGAAGAGCTCGGGTTTGCGGGAGTCTGGCCGCTCGACCATGTGCTGGTCGGCCCCGACCTCAAGGATCGCTATCCATGGGTGCTCGAGCCCATGGTGCTCCTCGGCTACCTGGCTGCGCGAACGAAGCGGATCCGGCTGGGCACGTCGATCATCGTGCTTGGCATGCGCAATCCGTTTGTGGTGGCGAAGCAGGCGGCCACCCTGGACCTGGTCTCCGGCGGGCGATTCACGCTCGGCCTGGGAGCCGGCTACTCCGAGCCCGAGTTCCGCAACGTGGGCGCCTCGAGCACGTGGTCTACCCGGGGCAAGCGCCTCGACGAGGCGATCGAGCTCTTCCGGCACCTCTGGTCCGGCTCGACCGCGCCGTTTCACGGCAGTTTTTACTCATACGATGAGGGCTGGTTCGCACCGCTGCCGGTCCAGGGCGAAAAATTGCCGATCCTGGTCGGCGGCAACTCGGAAGCGGCCTTGAACCGGGCTGTGCGGTATGGAGACATCTGGCAATCGACCCGGCTCGGTCCCGCGGAGTTCAAGCAGCGGGCCGACTGGATCCGCGCCCACGCCGGGAAAAGGCGCGTGGAAGTGGGCGCGCGCACCGAGCTCGTCGGCGACCCACAAACCATCCGGGCGAAGGTACGCGAGTTCGAGGAAGCCGGCGCCGAGCACCTCTGCGCCTATTTTGGCGTGAGCCCGTCGGATTTCGTGGGAACCATGCAGTCGTTCGCTCGCGAGGTCATGCCCGCCCTTCGCTGATCAAGGGAGGAGGGAGACGCCGTGAACATCCGAGCGTTTGCCGAATCGTTCATCACCCTGGCCGTGATCATGGATCCGGTCGGCACCGCGCCCGTCTTCATCGCACTGACGGCTGATCGACCTGCCGCCGCCCGGCGCCGGGCAGCTCTCGATGCGGCGGCCACGGCGGGCGGGCTGGTTGTGCTCTTCGCCCTATTTGGCCGGCTGATCCTCGACTACCTGCACGTCTCCGTGGAGAGCCTGATGATCTCCGGCGGCTTGCTGTTGTTGCTCGTGGCGCTGCAGATGCTCCGCGGCGACGAGATCTCCAGCCCGGCCACCGCGAACGTGGCCCTTGTGCCGCTGGCCACGCCGCTGCTCGCCGGTCCGGGCGCGATCGCGGCGGTGATGGTATTGACCCGCCGATACGAAGACAGCGCCGGCCGAGTGGGCGTCTTCGTTGGAATCCTCGCCGCCGTCCTGGTGGTGGCGGTTGGGCTACTGCTCGCCGAGCGAATCGCGCGGCTGATACGGCCGTCCGTGATTCAGCTGCTGACCCGGGTGCTTGGCCTCCTGCTGGCGGCCATCGCGGTCCAGTTCGTGGTCGACGCGGTCAGGATCCTGGCCACATCGGTTCCAAAATGAAGCCGCTGCTAGTTGTTCTGGTCAGCCTGGCTATAGCCCTCGTTGCCCAGTTTCCGCTGGAGACCTGGGCCGACCAGAATGACCTCGCTCACTGGATTCAGCATGGGCTACTCTTCTGGGCGGGCATCGGCGTGGGGGCAGGGTTGCTTGCGCTCT
>VBDY01000110.1 GCA_005882775.1 Chloroflexota bacterium
TGGAGTTATCCCGCAGGCACCAGCTGTCGGGCTTCTGCCCGGACGGAGTTCCAGGCAGCCAGCCAGGGCACCGCGCTGGAGAGCAGCTGTCCGGCATCGCGAAGCTCACCGGTCAGACGCTTCTGTCGGGCCGGGTCTACTCGCGATGTCGGCACGCATATGGTCAATGCGGCGAGCACAGCGGTGGCGGCGTTGCGCACCGGTACCGAAACCGCGTACAGGCCGACCGCGGTCTCCTCATGGTTCTCGGCATAGCCCTCACGGCGCACTTTGTCGAGAATCGCCAGGAACTCGTCGACGCCTCTCAGCCGGCGGCCCGTGGGCGTCACCAGGGACCGTCCCGCGTATTCGGCCGCGACCACCTGTGGCGCCCGGTCCGCCAGGATCACTCGTCCGCTCGCCGACGCGAAAGCGGGCGTCCGATTGCCCACGTGGGTCACCAGGCGTACGGGGTGGGAGGTTTCCTCGAGCGCGATGTAGACCGATTCGTCCGCGTCAAGCACTGCCAGGGCCACGGTCTCGTTGTGCCTGGTCAGCAAGTCGGCGGCGATGCCGCGAAAGGCGCGGACCAGGGGGAAGTCGGAGCTCCTCGGGCTGAGGCCAAAGGCCCGGATGCCAAGGTCATAGCGGCCGTCGGGGTTGCGCACAAGCCAGCCTCGCTCCACCAGCACCGTGCAGACCCGGTAAACGGAACTCTTCGGCGCTTCCAGCCCGGCAGCCAGGTCCGTAAGGGAGAGCGGTGCACGTGTGACCAGTGCCTCCAGCACCGAGAGGGTTGCGTGCATTCCAGGCGAGCGGCGACCATTCGGCTCGTGCAGTGAATCCATTGACGGAACGCTGTTCCTCCAGCTGAACGGTCTAACCCTTTCTAACGAATGCTCTCAATGTTGACATCACTGGGCGACCAATGCAATTATGGCCTTTACCTTTGTTCGCAAATCCATAGACGGAACAGGACCTCGCAGGCAGAGCGAGGTCGGCGCATCTCGGTCTTCACAAGGAGGGGATCATGGATCGCAGCCAGCACCAGCGCCTCGATTCCATTCGTCGCGGACAGTCGGAGCTCGACAACCACCTGATCGACGAGTTCCTGGGCGGGTACATCTCGCGTCGCGAGTTCGTACGGAAGGGCACGGTCCTCGGATTGGGACTGCCCACCCTGGGCGCGATCCTCGCCGCCTGCGGCAGCACCACCTCCTCAACCGGCGGCGGCGCCCTCAAAAAGGGCGGGAAGATGACCGTCGCGATCATCACACCTTCCGGCGCCATCGATCCGCTGAAGGTGTCTGATGAAGGTGGCCTGGCGGTGCTCGGTCAGGCAGGCGAGTACCTTGCCTTCTCCGACAAGGATCTGAAACTGGTTCCGGTGCTGGCCGAGAGCTGGCAGGCAAACAGCGATGGCTCCGTATGGACCTTCAAGATCCGGCAGGGTGTGAAATTCAACGACGGCACGCCGATGACGGCAAAGGACGTCGCCTTCACCGTGAACCTTCACGCCGACCCGGCCAACGGGTCGAACGCCCGCTCGGTCTTCAAGGGCGTGCTTTCCAAGGGCAACACGACGGCGCCGGACGACACCACCGTCAAGTTTCAGTTGGACGCCCCCAATGGCAATTTCCCCTACCTGGTCAGCTCCGACAACTACAACCTGATCATCCTGCCCTCGTCGTACACAGGCGGATACGAGAGCTCCTTCATCGGGACGGGCCCCTGGAAGAAGACCAGCTTCACCACTGGTCAGGGCGTGTCCTACGTCCAGAATCCAAACTACTGGGACAAGTCGGCTCTCAACCTCGATTCGCTGGACCTGAAGTTCTATGCCGACGACCAGCCGCGCATCCTGGCGCTGCAGGGCGGGACGGCCGACGTCATCAGCCAGTTCTCGGCCTCCGTCGGCCAGGCATTGCTCGGCAATCCAAACATCACGGTGCTGGCTCTTCGTTCGAGCGCGCACCGGCAGATTCACATGCGTACAGACAAGGAACCCTTCACCGATAAGAACGTCCGGCAGGCAATGGGACTGGTACTGAACCGACAGCAGCTGGTCACCCAGCTCCTCAACGGCCAGTCGGATCTCGGTAATGACTCGCCATTCGCTCCGGTCTTTCCTTCGACCGACACATCGGTCGCTCAGCGGGCCCAGGATGTCACGCAGGCCAAGCAGCTGGTCACCACCGCTGGCAAATCAGGCGCCACGGTCAGGCTGGACACCTGGAACGGATATGAAATCCCGCAGCTCGCCCAGCTGGTCAAGGCGGGTGCGGCCCAGGCCGGTATCAACATCACCCTGAACGTCACCGACGCCGGCACCTACTACGGCGACGCCGTCTTCGGCAAGTCGCCCTGGCTTGACTCCGTGATGGGCATCACGGACTACGGCCACCGCGGGGTTCCCAACGTGTTCCTGGGGGCGCCTCTCTTGAGTAGCGGACCCTGGAACTCTGCCCATTTCAAGAACACGCAGTACGACGACCTGGTGGCAAAGTATGTGGCGGCCATCGACTCCGCCACCCAACGCAACCTGGCCGGTCAGATCGAGCGGCTCTTGCTCGACCAGACTCCGATCATATTTCCGTACTTCTACAAGCACATGTCGGCCAGCAAGACCACGGTCGGTTCGATCGAGCCGACCGCCATGGGTCACATCAGCCTGAAGACGGCAGGGTTTAAAGCGTGAGGTAGGAGGCCGGGCGAGCCCATGGGCAGGTTCCTGCTGAGGAGGTTCGGGCTCGCCCTGGTTACGCTCTGGCTGCTGTCGATCATCGTGTTCGTAGCAGCACACGTTTTTCCAGGTGATGTGGGGCGCCGAATCCTGGGGCCCTTTGCCGACCCAGCAGCGGTCGCCTCACTAAACCATCAGCTGGGTACCGACCAGCCGATCCTCAGCCAGTACTGGTCGTGGCTGTCCGGGGCCGTGACCGGACACCTGGGCACTTCGCTGAACTATCGGGATTCGGTGGCCAGCCTGCTGGGGCGGGCAATCGGAAACTCGGCCAAGCTGGGAGTGGTGGCCTTTGTGCTGGTGGTGCCCCTGGGGATCCTGGGCGGAATCGTGGCCGCCCTCAATCGGGACCGCTTCCTTGATCGGTTCATCACCGTCGCCGGCCTCTCAGCGGCGGTCATCCCCGAGTTCGTCTGGGCGATTGTGGTCATCATCCTTTTCGGGGTCGTGCTGCGCGTGCTGCCGGTCACCGCTCAGGCGCCCGAGGGCAGCGGCGTACTCACCCAGCTCGAATACCTGATCCTGCCCGCCATCGCTCTTGTCCTGGTCCTGTTCGGATACATCGCCAGGATCACGCGGGCCGGAATGATCGAGGCGCTCGACGCCGACTACACCAGGACGGCTGCGCTCAAGGGATTATCCTGGGCGACCGTGATCCGGCGGCATGTGCTGCGCAATGCGCTGCTTCCCACCGTGGCGGTGGTCGCGTCTCAGACTGGCTACCTGATCGGCGGACTGGTTGTCATCGAGCTCATCTTCAACTACCCGGGCATCGGCTATTTGCTGTTTACCGCAGCCCAGAAAAAGGATTTCCCACTTCTTCAGGGCGGGGTGATGTTCGTCGGACTGGTCTATCTCACAGCCACCCTGCTGGCGGACATTGCTTATTCGCTCCTGAATCCACGCATCCGGTACGGCTCGGCCGAATGAGGGCTGGAAAATGGCGACCGCGATAGACGAGCTCGTCGCCCTTCCGGCCCGCCAGGTTGCTCGGCGGGAGCGGCTCAGGCTGCTCTGGCACTCCCCAACCTTCCTCCTGGGCCTGGTGGTGGTGGCGTTCTGGGTGCTCTGCGCCCTCGTCGGCCGGTTGCTCGTACCCCACGACCCCTACCTGCCCGACCTTCTCAGCCGCCTCAAGCCGCCATCGGCGGCGCACTGGTTCGGCACCGACGACATCGGCCGTGACGTCTTCTCCAGAGTGATCGTTGGCGCCCGCGGCATCCTGACGGTCGCTCCGCTTGCCACGCTCCTGGGTACCGTCGCCGGCACCAGCATTGGCCTCGTGGCCGGGTACTTCCGTGGCATCGTGGACGAGGTCCTGATGCGCGTGGTGGACGCCTTCCTCGCCGTCCCGGTCGTGATCACCGGTATGCTCGGCCTGGTCGCACTGGGGCCGTCGACGGCGACCCTGATCCTGGTGATCGGCTTTGTTTTCACGCCATTGATCGCCCGGACTGTACGGGCGGCCGTGCTGGCCGAGCGCGAGATGGAATACGTGCAGGCAGGACGGCTGCGCAAGGAGAACGCGCTGTACATGATGTTCGTCGAGATCCTCCCCAATGTGCTTGGGCCGGTACTGGTCGAGTTCACAGTGCGCCTGGGCTACGCCATCTTCGCCACCGCGACCCTGTCCTTCCTGGGCTTCGGCATCCAGCCGCCCGCGGCCGACTGGGGACTCAACCTTCACGACCAGTACATCTACCTCACCGGCGGCCTCTGGTGGCCGGTGCTCTTCCCCGCGCTCGCCATCGCCACGCTGGTTGTAGGCGTGAACCTCCTGGCCGATGGGCTGGCCCAGGTTTACGAGCGATGATGGACTCGAGTAAGGCCTCAAACGCGGGTATCGCACGTTCGGTGCCACCCGCGAGTGTCGGCGAGGTGCGCGATTCGGTCCTCGAGGTCGACGACTTCAGACTCGCCTTCCAGGTGCGCGGCCGCGATCGGAACGCCATCCGGGGAGTCTCCTTCAGCGTCGGCCGCAATGATTCGTACGGTCTGGTCGGCGAGTCTGGCTGCGGCAAGTCGACCGTGGCCCTCGCCATCGTCAAGTACCTTCCCCGAAACGCGCACATTCAGAGTGGGGCGATCCGCGTCAATGGCGCCGACGTGTTCCAGATGGGTAATGCGGAACTCCGCCGGCTTCGGGCAACCACGGTTTCGATGGTCTATCAAAACCCGGGAGCGGCGCTCAATCCCGCGATCAGGGTGGGCGACCAGGTGGCCGAGACCTTTCGGGTAAGCGGCTCGCACAGAGCCGAGGCGCTCGCGCGGGCGCGAGCAATGCTCGTCAAGGTCCAGATCTCCGACCCGGACGGCGTGATGCGGCGGTATCCGCACCAGCTGTCCGGCGGGATGCAGCAGCGCGTGGTCATCGCCATGGCGCTCGCCCACAACCCGGCACTACTGATTCTCGACGAGCCGACGACCGGCCTCGATGCGACGGTAGAGGCGGAGGTGCTGGACCTGATCGTCGCGCTCCGCAAGGAGTTCGGTATCAGCATCCTTTTGATCAGCCACAACCTGGGGCTGGTGGCTCGTATGTGCCGGCGGATCGGGGTGCTTTACGCGGGCAGGCTGGTCGAAGAAGGTTCCTCGGACGCGGTTCTCTCCGATCCCCGTCATCCATATACGGTCGGGCTGCTACGAGCGGTCCCACGTTGGGGCACGAGCAAGAGCCATGGCCTGCTCGATACGATTCCAGGCCTACCACCGGCGATCGGCGCAAACATCCCCGGATGCGTTTTCGCCGACCGTTGCGGCCTGGTCCAGGACATCTGCCAGCAGCAGGAGCCCCAGCTCTTTGAGCTCGATGGCGGTCGCACCAGCCGCTGCTTCTTCCACGAGAAGGCGCACCTGTTACCAACCGTTGAAGCCGGACCGAAGATAGCGAGCCGCGCCCTGGCGGTGGGTGCCCCGCTGGTACGCGTCGAGCATCTCAGCAAGACCTTCCGCCAGGATGGGCATCCAGTCAAAGGTGTGGTCGACGTCTCTCTGAGCATCCGACCCGGCGAAGCCCTCGGTCTGGTGGGTGAGTCCGGCAGCGGCAAGACCACGCTGGCTCGCGTGCTTCTGGGTCTGACGCCACCTGACGCTGGCGCAACCATTGACATCGAGGGCAAGGCTTTGCGACCACAGATCTCGGACCGACCGGACGACCAGATCCGAGCTCTTCAGATGGTGTTCCAGAACCCCGGCGGGTCATTGAATCGCCGCCACTCGGTGAGGCGGATCATTGGCCGGGCGCTGACCAGGCTGATCGGCCTGGCCGGTCGCGCCAGGGAGCAGCGAATCCTGGAGCTGGCGCAGTCGGTCCGGCTGGACCGCGCCCTGCTCGACCTCTGGCCGGTGCAGCTTTCCGGAGGGCTCAAGCAACGGGTCGCGATCGCAAGAGCCTTCGCCGGCGAGCCCCGTCTGGTGATCGCCGACGAACCGACGTCGGCCCTCGATGTTTCGGTCCAGGCAGCCATCCTCAACCTGCTGGTCAAGCTACAGGCGGACAAGGGCGTGACCTACCTGTTCATCTCGCATGACCTTGGGGTTGTTCGTTACCTCTCCGACCGGATCGCGGTCCTTTATCTGGGACGCCTGATGGAGGTGGGTGACGCGGAGACGGTTTTCCAGGGACCGCACCATCCGTACACCGAGGCCCTTTTGTCGGCGGCCCCCATCCTGAAGGGGGAGACCCGCGAGCGGATCAGGCTCCACGGGGAAATCCCGAACGCATCAGCCCCGCCGTCCGGTTGCGTCTTTCATACTCGATGCCCACGGTTCATCGGCGACATCTGCGTCAAAGAGGAACCGCCACTGGCCGAACAGGAGCCCGGACACTTCATCCGCTGCCATCACCCGATCGAGGAGCTGCGCCGGATGCAGCGGCCCGCGCCGGCCCCGGCAACCGTCCCGGGAGAGCCGTCCCGCTGAGGACGCTCGCCGCTGTCCTTCCTCGCACGAAAGACCCTCTCGAGGTGACCGAGCTCGAGCTTGCCGCGCCCGGCGCCGGCGAAGTCCTGGTCCGCCTGCACGCCAGCGGCGTTTGCCACAGCGACCTGAATGCCGCCGACGGGACCTCGGAGACGCGATGTCCCGCAGTCCTCGGCCATGAGGGAGCCGGCGTGGTCGAGGCGGTGGGCCCGGGCGGGCGGCTGACCCCCGGAACGCACGTGGCGCTCTCCTGGATGCCCTCCTGTGGGCAATGCGAAGAGTGCGTTCGCGGCCTCACCCACCTGTGCCAGGTGGCGTGGAAGGCCATGGGCCACGGCGGGCTTCTCGACGGAACACCGCGGCTTTCCCGGAATGGGACGGCCGTTTATCACTACTCGTTCCTGTCCACGTTTGCCACTGCCGCGGTCGTGCCCGAGCGATGCTGCATCCCGATTCCAGACACCGTGCCCTTCGAGGTCGCGGCTCTGGTGGGCTGCGCGGTGGCCACCGGGGTCGGCGCTGTATGGAACACGGCCAGCGTGCGCCCGGGTGACAGGGTTGCGATTTTCGGCTGTGGGGGCGTCGGCCTGAGCGCCCTGCTGGGTGCGCTCGCCATCGGAGCCACGCCCGTCGTCGCCGTCGACCTGTCCGCTGCCAAGCTCAAGGCAGCGGCCGGGCTGGGTGCCAGTGCCACAGTCCGGTGGGCCGGAGATGCCGAATCGACCGCCGAGGCGGTTCGGGCCGCGACCTCGGGGGGCGTCGACTACGCGATCGAGGCAACCGGCCGGCCCGATGCGATGCTGGCTGCGTTTCTGTCAACCCGACCCCGAGGCGCAGCAGTTCTGATCGGCATTGGTCGGGCCGACGCGGTGCTTCAGCTTCCCGCGATTCAGATACCGCGAGCGGAGCGTCGCATCCTGGGCAGCGCATATGGATCGGTCCGCCCCGAGCGCGATTTTCCGGTGATTCTGCAGCTATATGCCAGCGGCCGGCTGCCTCTGGACCGTCTGATCTCGCATCGCCTACCACTGCAATCCGCGCAGCAGGCGCTGGACCTCGTCCGCGACGGAACCGCGGTCCGGGCCGTGTTGACGCCCCCACCATCCCCGTGACCGGAGGTTCGCATGACAAACCCTGACGGGTCGCACGCCCAGGATCCGCTGGACGGGCGCATCGGGGAGGCCTGGTCGGGCGAAGTCCCAAACGGAAGCCACATCAACCTGGTGATCGCCCGGCGCGGTTCGGCCGTGGCGGCAGCCATCGCGGGCGCGCTGGCTTCGCCCCGTCCCGGCCACGTCCCCTACCTCGCCTGCCTGGAGCCCGGCACCCTGGTCCGGCCGGTCACCGTTGTCGTCAACAAATCGACCCTCGGGGATGAATTGTTGAACCGCATCACCTGGGGGGCGGCGCAGGTGGGGATCGCCCAGGGCGTGCTCGACGCCGTCAGTGAGGGGCTGGTCGAGCCGGGCGAAGTTGATTCTGTGCAGTTCCTGGTTGCTCTCTGGGTGGATCCCAGGGCACACGATGAGCCGGCCGTGAAAGCCGCGAATCGCAAAGCGATGCGGGCCGCCATCGCGGATGCCCTCACCGACCACTCAGCCGATGAGATCCAGGCTCTGGCAGGGCGGCGCGAGCACGCCCGCAGCCCCTACTACAGGGGCGACTGATCGGATGGTCGAGCCCTGATGCGCATCACCGGCGTCGAGACCCGTGTCTACCGGCATCCACTCGATCCTCCATTTCGGGCGGCATGGGACCCTCTTCCCCGCGACCATGCCGAGGAGACGCTGGTCCTGGTCCACTCAGACGAGGGGCTGACGGGCGTTGCCGGCGGAGCTCCACTCCCTGACAGAGCACTGCTCGAGCGGCTGCTCAACGGGGTCGATCCGTTTCGGACCGAGGTGGTGCGAGAGATCTGCGAGACGGTCGATTTCCATGGGGGCCGGCCCTGGACGGTCGAGGTCGCTGTCTGGGACCTGGTCGGCCGCGCATTGGACAAGCCTCTCTGGCTCGTCTTGGGGGGTCGCTCGGATCGGCTCTATGCGTACGCGTCGAGCGGTGAACGCGTCGAACCAGACGAGCGGGTCAAGCGGGTGCTGGCGCTGCGGGATGCCGGCATTCGCGCCGTCAAGATTCGCTTCGATCACCGGGATTGGGGCGACGACCTGGAGGTGGTCCAGCAGGTCCGGCGTGCCGTCGGGTCCGAGTTCCAGATCATGGTGGATGTGAACCAGGGTTGGCGGATGGCGGGCGACCTGAGGCAGCCGTGGGATGTGCCCACAGCGATCGCATGCGCCCGGGCGCTCGAGCGTTGCGACGTGTACTGGCTCGAGGAGCCGCTCCCCAGCCACGACGTCGATGGATACGCGCGCCTTCGCAGCCGGGTATCGATCCGGCTGGCCGCCGGTGAGATGGTGCGCAGCCTGACAGAGGCGCGCGACCTGGTGATCCGCGGTGGCGTCGACGTTGTGCAGCCGGACGCCGTGCTGGCGGGCGGCATCGGGGGCTGCCGGCGGATCGCTGCCCTGGCAGACCTGTGCGGCCGGGCATTCTCTCCACACACCTGGTCGACCGGCATGGGCCTGGTCGCGAACCTTCACCTCGCGTGTGCCGTGTCCACCGTGGAATTCATCGAAGTACCGTTCGACCCGCCCGCCTGGAGCAGCGAGCGGCGGGACTGGATGTTGCCGGCACCGGTTGCCATCGATCGCGACGGCACTATCCGCCCACCGGCAGGGCCAGGCCTGGGAGTGTCAATGGACCTCGAGGCGCTGGAACGCTACCGCGTGGCATGAGCGATCCCCTGCGTATGAAGGCAGCCGTGCTCCACGAATTCGGCACGCCGTTACGCGTGGAGGAGGTGCTTTTGGACCCGCCCCATGCCGGGGAGGTCCTGGTCCGGGTGGCAGCCGCCGGCGTCTGTCACTCCGACCTTCGGCTGGCTGAGGGCGGGCTGGGGCACGAGCGTAAGCCCATCGTCCTGGGCCATGAGGGAGCGGGTGTGGTGGAGGCCGTGGGCGAGGGCGTGCGCGACCTGGCGGTCGGCGACCACGTCGGCTTCTCGATCAACCCGGCCTGCGGGACGTGCCGGTTTTGCCGTGAGGGCAAACCGACTCTGTGCGAGCGGGCTGGCGCAAATAGCGGCCACGGCAATCTCATGGATGGGACCACCCGGCTACGCCTGGGCGATGGCCGGCCCCTCAAGCATTTCCTGTTCGTTTCGTGTTTTGCCGAGCATTGCGTGGTGCCAGCCGCATCGGCGCTCCGGGTGCCGGGCGCGCTTCCGCTCTGGCAGGCTGCGCTGATCGGATGCGCCGTCGTCACCGGAGTCGGCGCGGTCCGCAACGTTGCCCGAGTCCGCCTCGGCGACACCGTATGCGTCATCGGCTGCGGCGGAGTCGGCCTCCAGGTGGTGGCAGCCGCCCGGCTTTCCGGAGCGGGGCAAATCATCGCGGTCGACCGCAGCCGGGAAAAGCTGGAGCGAGCGCTGGCCGCCGGCGCTACCGAGACTGTCGACGCTTCGACGGATGACGCTGTCCGCGCGGTGCTGAAGCTCTCCGGCGGCGGGGTCGACCACGCGATCGAGGTGGTGGGAATCGCCGCCACCATCCGGCAGGCCTGGGACGTCCTTCGCCCAGGGGGTAGCGCGGTGGTCGTCGGCCTGGCCCCGGTCGGACTCGAGGTCCCAATACCCGCTATCGAGTTCCTGTCGGACAAGAGTCTCAAGGGCTGCTTCTACGGTTCTGGCAATCCTGCCGCGGACATCCCTGAGCTGGCGGCACTGGCAGCCGCTGGCCGGTTCTCGGTCGCCGAGAGTGTTTCCCACTTCACCGGTCTCGACGGCATCAACGATGCCTTCGAACGCATGAATCAGGGGATCGGCGCGCGGACCATCGTAGTGATCGATGCATCGCTCGCGGGCGTGCCACCCAGCCCGCAGCGGACTACAGCGCCGGCTTCACCACCATCATGAACAGGATGCCCAGCACTGGTAGAAACAGGCCGATTCCGATGACCGTCGCCCGCCGGCTCACCGCTCGGTAGGCCGCCGAATCGTGACCGTCGCGGTCGAGCACGCGGGCTTGCTCGGTCAGGGCCGGCGAATAGAAGGCGACCGCAACGCCAATCAACACGACATACAGGACGATCGCGGCCACGATCCAGTGGGTCGTGATGGACCAGTGCCAGAAAGCCATGATCAGTCCGGTCACCAGGAGCAACCCGTACGCCGGATTGGCGACGCGGTCGTCGAGCAATTTGATACCGCGCAAAACGAAAGCTTCGTGTTCCGGACTGTTTACCACCAGGCCCTGCCAGACACCGTAGGTGATGTTTGACCCCACAGCAGTGATCGCGAACAAGATATGCAGGAGCTTTAGAAGACTGAAGGCCATCGCTTCATAGAATAGTCCGGGTGCCGGAGCAATATCACTTCAAGACCGAGTGGCAGTTCCGGGCCCCGATGGATCGCGTGTGGACGGTCCTCCTCGACATCCAGAACTATCCCGCCTGGTGGAAGAATTTCCGGCGCGTACGACTCGTCCGCGGCGACGGTAAATCGGTCGGGTCCATCATCGAATGTGAGGTCCGGGGCTCGCTCCCCTACAGCCTGTCCTACCAGCTCGAGGTCCTTGAAGCCGCGCGCCCCACGCATATCCTCCTGCGGTCCACGGGTGACCTGGTCGGTTCCGGCCGCTGGGAGTTCAGCCAAACATCGCCCGGAGCGACTCAGGCTGTTTACTACTGGGACGTGGCCACCACCAACCCGATCTTGAATCTCGTTGCGCCCCTGGCCCGCGGCGCCCTGGCCCGGAATCACCAGCGGGTGATGGCCAATGGCTACGACGCCCTGCGTCCGTTCGTCGAGAGCACTGCCACGCTGTGAGCGTGGCCATCCATGACTGGAGACACTATCGCTGCGGCTGAGCCGCCGGTTCTCTCGGCGGAGGGCTTGATCAAGTCGTTCGGCCGGCGCCAGGTGCTCCGCGGTGTCAGCTTCTCGGTGACCGCGGGCACGCTCGTCGGTATCGTCGGGGAGAACGGAGCTGGTAAGTCGACCCTCCTCAAGATCCTCGTCGGGGAGTTACGGCCCGACCAGGGCACGGTCAAGCGTCGCGGGACAAACGGCTACTGCCCGCAGGCGCCGACCCTCAATGAGGCCCTAACCGTCGCCCAGCACCTCGACTACTTCGCAGCCGCCTACGGGCTGGCTGACCTGTCATACGGCCGTGAGCTGGTCGATCGGCTCGCGTATGAAAATTACCGCGGCGATCGCATTGGTGCGCTCAGCGGCGGTACGCAGCAGAAGCTCAACCTGACCCTGGCACTCATGCACAAGCCGGCGGTCCTCTTGCTGGACGAGCCCTACCAGGGCTTTGACTGGGAGACTTACCTGCGTTTCTGGGATCTCGTCGCAGAGCTCCGTGCGGATGGCCGCGCTGTGCTGGTGATATCGCATTTGATTTTTGAGCAGCGTCGCTTTGACCGTATCTTCCGGCTCAAGTCAGGCCGGCTCGAGCTAGACGCGGGGTGAAACCACGCCACGGCCGCTACCGGACGGCTGTTCGCTACCTGCTTATCGAGCATGGCCGCAACCGGCTGGCAATTGTCCTGCTGATCGCGTTCGTGCCCATCTGGTATCTCCTGATCTCATCCGTCATACCCAGTGGTTCGGTCGACTTTCGTTTTCGGGTTACGGGTCATTTCATTCATGTCGACGGTCGGCAGCTGTCGCTCCTCACCGCCGGACTGAATGCTCTCACCCTGATCGTTGGGTTCGTCATCTTCACGTCGACCCGACGCGGCATGCGATTTGACCACAGGCTGGTCCTGAGCGGGTATCCCCAGTGGATCGTGATCGCGGCCAAGGTCACGTCAGTGACGGTGGTGGCGCTCGCTGTCGCGGTCTACACGAGCGTCATCCTCCTGATTTTCTGGGGGCCACAATCGGTTCCCCTGGTGGTCGTGAGCTACGCGGCTGCCGCCCTGGCCTACGGCAGCCTCGGCCTCTTTCTGGGGGTCCTGCTACGCGGGGAGCTGGAAGGGTTCTTTCTTGTCATCATGGTCAGCCTGATCGACACCTTTATCCAGAACCCGATTGGGAACCCCGCGGCGAACAAAGACTTCGTCCAGGCCTTACCTACCTACGCGTCGACGCAGCTCTACGTGGCCGGAGGTTTTAGCGACCTCGTGCCGTGGCCGTTCATAGCCCTGACCCTGGCATGGCCTGCGGCTCTGGCGCTCCTGGGACTACTGATCTTCTGGCTACGGACTCGCGTCCCCAATTCGGGGAGCTCCTAGAGGTCCTCGTTGCCCCGATCAGGTTTCGTTCGTCGGCGGGCGGCCTGGAAAGCATCGAGCCGCTCCTTGACGGTCTTCTCGTAGCCCCGGCCGGAAGGATGGTAGTAGGTCCGGTCCTTGATCGCGTCCGGAAGGTGCTGCTGCTCGATCTGCGCTTCGTCGTAATCGTGCGCGTAGCGGTAGCCTTTGCCATAGCCCATCTGCCGCATCAAGGGAGTCGGTGCGTTGCGAAGATGTAGCGGTACCGGATCTGCCCGGGTCCGCTCAACGTCCTCCTGAACGGCGCTGTACGCGGCATACAGGGCGTTGCTCTTGGGGGCGGTCGCCAGGTAGACCACGGCCTGTGCCAGGGCCAGGTTGGCTTCCGGCATTCCTACGAAATGCGCCGCCTGCTGGGCGGCCATCGCCTGGGTGAGCGCCTGAGGATCCGCCATCCCGATATCCTCCGAAGCGAATCGCACCAACCGTCGGGCGACATACAGTGGATCCTCGCCGGCCTCCACCATCCGGGCCAGCCAGTAGAGCGAGGCATCGGGGTCGCTGTCGCGCAGGCTCTTGTGGAGCGCGGAAATGATGTTGTAATGCTCCTCACCGGCGCGGTCGTACAGAAGGTTGCGGCGCTGGACCGCTTCCTCCACCTGCGCCGCGGTGACCAGCCGGCGGCCCTGCCGGGGTCGAGCCAGGGCAACCGCCGCTTCGAGGCCATTTAGGGCGACCCGGGCATCGCCGTTGGCGACCCTGATCAGCGCGACCCGGGCATCCGGCGCAAGCTCGACAGCCATGCTTCCCAGGCCACGCTCGGGGTCCGTCAGGGCGCGGTCGACGATCACGCCGACGTCCGTGTCGTCCAGCGCGCCCAGCGTGAAGACGCGACAGCGCGAGAGGAGGGCTGCATTGACCTCGAATGACGGGTTCTCGGTGGTGGCGCCGATCAGCGTGATGACCCCTTCCTCGACGTAGGGCAGGACGGCGTCCTGCTGTGCCTTGTTGAACCGGTGGATCTCGTCGATGAACAGGATGGTCCGTTGCCGTGACTGGGCCCGGCGCAGTCGAGCCTCTTCGATGTTCCGGCGGAGGTCTGCCACCCCGGCGCTGACGGCGCTCAGGGGGACAAAGTGAGACGA
>VBDY01000160.1 GCA_005882775.1 Chloroflexota bacterium
CAACGAGAACGCCGAATACGACGACGCCAAGAACGAGCAGGGCTTCGTCGAGGGTCGGATCCTTCTGCTCGAGAAGCTCGTTCGTAACGCCAGCATCATCGAGGGAACCCACGCAAAGGGAATCGTCGAGGTGGGTTCTACGGTCAAGGTGCACGACGAGTATGGCGACGAAGCCTTCACCATTGTTGGTTCGGCCGAGGCAGAGCCGGGCAAGGGCCGGATCTCGATGGAGTCTCCAGTTGGCAAGGCCCTGCTTGGCAAACGGGTGGGAGACGATGTCTCGGTGCTGACCCCGGGCGGCTCCTCCCGCATGCTCATCGTCGAGGTCCGCTAGGCGGCCAAACCGACCGCCGATCTCGTCGTCGTCGGTGGCGGCATTATCGGCTGCGCTACCGCCTTCTTCGCCCGGCGAGCCGGCCTGCGCACGATCGTCATAGAGAAGCGGCCCGCCCTGGCAACCCTGACCACGCCGGTTTCGACCGGGGCCTTCAGGCTGCAATTCGACAACCCCGAGGAGATTGCTCTGGTCCGCGAGAGCGTGGACTTTTTCGATCGGTTCGCAGAGGAGACCGGGCTCAAGGACTGGGACCTGGAGTTAAGACACCAGGGGTACCTCTTTGTTGCGACGACCGAGCAGGGTGAGGCGCAGCAAGCGTCGCTGGTCCGAGCCCAGCGTCAATGGGGTCTGACCGACGTTGAGCAGTTGACCGGCGACGAGGCCCGGAAGCGGTTCTCCTATCTCGCACCCGAGGCCCGGTCGGCCCGGTTTCGGCAGCAGGATGGGTGGCTCAACCCCCGCCGGCTCGCCCTGGGCCTGGCTCAAGCCAGCGGAGCGGAGTTTCGCCTGGGTCGGCCGGTTACGGGCTTCGAGTTCGCCGGAGACCGTCCGATCGGGGTCCGTACGTCGACCGAAACCATCCATGCCTCGACTGTCGTCCTGGCAGCGGGTCCTCTCTCCGGTTCGGTGGGAAGGCTTGCCGGGCTGGAGCTGCCGCTGGTCACCGTCCGCCGGCACAAACTTGTCGTCCCGCGGCTGCCTGCGGTACCGGCCGGCGCGCCCATGACCATCGAATTCGAGACCGGCGCCCACTGGCGCCCGGCGCTCTCCGGCGCCTTCGGGCTATGGACCGCGCCGGCTGCGGCGGAGGAGCCTTTAGAGGACCCGCCGCCGTCCTCGGACTTTGCCTTTGGCCTTCTCGATCCACGGAGCGATCACGCGCTCGCCCGGATTGCGCCCTTCTGGAAGGATGCGTGGGCATCGCCCTCGCTGGACTGGTTCTTGCAGGCCGGCTACTACGACTACACGCCCGACCACCGGCCGCTGCTCGGCCCGAGCGTGGCACCCGGGCTGGCCCTCAACACCGGCTACAGCGGCCACGGAATCATGGGCAGCATCGGTGGCAGCCGCCGCGTTATCGATGCGATTACGGGACGCCTGCGAGCGCAAGACAACCCGCTTCGGCCCGACCGGACGATGACCGTCAGGCCGCTGGACGTTCTGTAGACTTGCGCGCAGTGGAGGCCGAGCGGACTGAGCAGGAGCAGCAGCGCCGGCAGAAGCTGGAGCGGCTCCGCTCTCAGGGCACCGAGCCTTATCTGAGTCGCTTCGACCGGACGCATTCCTCCGCAGAAGCGCTCGCGCTCTTCGTAGAGGTCGAAAAGGAGAAAGGCGCCGAAGCGCGCACCGAGCCGGTGGCACTGGCCGGGCGCCTGGTCGCCAGCCGGGTGATGGGCAAGGCGACCTTTGCCCATATCCAGGATTTTGCCGGCCGGATTCAGCTGCATGTAAAGGTCGACAAGCTGGGCGAGCCGAAGTACCAGCAATTCGTGGACCTCGACCTGGGCGACATCATCGGGGTACGGGGATCGCTCTTTCGCACCCGGCGTGGCGAGGTCACCTGTGAGGTCGAGGATTTCGTGCTTCTGGCGAAGGCCTTACGGCCCTTGCCCGAGAAGTACCACGGGTTGAAGGACGTGGAGGTCCGTCACCGGCAGCGCTACCTCGACCTGATCGCAAACCCGGAGGTCCGCGACGTCTTCGTCACCCGGGCTCGCATCGTGGAGGAGACGCGCGCTTTCCTGAGGGCCCGAGGATTCATCGAGGTCGAAACCCCCGTGCTCCAGCCTATCGCGGGGGGCGCGGCGGCCCGGCCCTCCATCACCCACCACAACGCCCTCGACATCGACCTCTACATGCGCATCGCTCTCGAGTTGTACCTCAAGCGCTTGATCGTCGGTGGCTTTGAACGCGTCTTCGAGATCGGCCGGATCTTCCGCAACGAGGGCATCGACCGCTGGCATAGCCCGGAGTACACCATGCTCGAGCTCTACCAGGCCTACACCGACTGGGAGGGGATGCTCGAGCTGACCGAGGCGCTCGTGGCGCACCTGGTTCAGCGGATAAAAGGCTCGACGAGCTTCTCTTATCAGGGCGAATCGATCGACGCCAGGCGGCCGTTTGCCCGGCTCGAGATGGTGGATGCGGCCAGTCAGGCATCGGGCCGTGACCTTCTAAAAGCGGAGGTGCCCGAGTTGCGCCGCCTGCTGGCCGAACGTCAGATCGAAGCCAGGCCGGGGCTGGGCTGGGGTGGCCTGGTCAATGAGTTGTTCGAGGAGCTGGTCCAGGACCGGTTGGTCCAGCCGACCTTCGTCACGGGCCATCCCGTGGAGGTCTCGCCCCTGGCCCGCCGCCGGAGCGACGATCCCCGGCTGACCGACCGGTTCGAGCTGTTCATCGCCGGGACAGAGATCGCGAATGCCTTCTCGGAGATCAACGATCCACTGGATCAGCGCGCCCGATTTGAAGACCAGGCGCGCGCCCGAGCCTCGGGCGCCGAAGAAACTCACCCCATGGACGAGGACTTCCTGACCGCGCTGGAACACGGGTTCCCACCCACCGGCGGGATGGGCCTGGGCATCGACCGTTTGACAGCCCTCCTCACCGACCAGCCGACGCTGCGGGATGTGATCGCCTTTCCGCACATGCGCGCCCGACATGCTGAGCCTTAACTTCATCCGGGAGCACCCGGACGCGGTCCGGCAGGGCGCCTACGTCAAAGGCGAACCGGTGCCGCTGGACGAGATCCTCAAGCTCGACCGCGAGCGCCGCGATCTGCTCGGTGAGCTTGAGCGCCTTCGCTCAGAGCAGAAGCAGCAGTCCGCCGGAATGGCGAAGTCGAGACAGGGCGGCGCGCCTGCTGCCGATCAGGCGGTGATCGAGGAGCTTCGAAAGAAGCGCGAACAGATCAAAGATCTGGAACAGCGCGTTGGACCGATCGAGGCGCGGCTCAACATGCTCCTGCTCGAGGTCCCGAATCCGCCGCACGAGTCCGTCCCGCGAGGAAAGGATGCCAGCGATAACGTGACGGTGCGCGAGTGGGCTCCGGCGGAGCGTCACCCTCCTACCTTCAAGCCGCGGCCCCATTACGAGATCGGGGAGCGGCTCGGCATTCTCGACATCGAGCGGGGGGTGAAGGTGGCGACCTCGCGTTTTGTCTTCCTCAAGGGCGCCGGGGCTCGTCTCGAGCGCGCCCTCCTCAATTTCATGATGGACCTGCACATCCGCGAGCACGGGTATACAGAGGTCCTGCCGCCACAGCTCGTTAACCGCGCATCGATGACGGGCACCGGCCAGCTCCCCAAGTTCGAAGACGATGCTTTCCGGGTTGAGAAGCGAGACCTGTTCCTGATCCCCACTGCCGAGGTGCCGGTGACGAACATGTACCGCGACGAGCTCCTCAACGTCGGCGCACTTCCCATCAAGCACGTGGCCTGGTCGACGAACTTCCGCAGCGAGGCGGGCGCGGCCGGCAAAGATACCCGTGGCTACGTTCGTCTCCATCAGTTCAACAAGGTCGAGATGGTCCAGTTCGTGGAGCCGGAACAATCGATGGCCGCCCTGGAAGCGCTGGTAGCCGATGCAGAAGACGTCCTCAGGCGGCTCGAAATTCCATACCGGGTGCTGCTGATGTGCACCGGGGACATGGGCTTCGCCCAGTGGAAAAAATTCGACCTCGAGGCGTACGTCCCAGGCGAGGACCGTCACTTGGAGGTCTCCTCCTGCTCGAACTTCGGAGAGTTCCAGGCGCGCCGGGCAAATATCCGATACCGCGACAAGGCCGGCAAGCCCCAGTTCGTGCACACCCTGAACGGCTCCGGGCTGGCACTTCCCCGAACCGTGGCAGCGGTCCTCGAGAACTACCAGCAGGCCGACGGGACGGTCCAGGTTCCCTCCGCCCTCCGCCAGTACATGGGCGGTCTCGATCGGATCGCATAGCCGCCGTATCATTTGAGCTCGCCGGAGGGATGGCCGAGTGGTCGATGGCGGTGGTCTTGAAAACCACTAAGGTGCAAGCCTTCGGGGGTTCGAATCCCTCTCCCTCCGCCAAGGAATCCTGATGGCCTGCAACCAGGGTTCCAGCTAGGTTAGAGTTTCACCACTGGCGGGCGAACCACGTTAAGTCCAAAGTGGTATGGCCGGCGGCACAGGCGTCCCCAACGGGGGATAGAAGGAGGGAGGGATGAACCGGAAGCTAACTACCCACAGGGTGATGGCGGTGGCGGGAGTGGTGGGGCTGCTCGCCACGGCTTGTGGGGGCCGTACGGCTGGGGGGCCATCGGGCGGACAGCAGCAGGCAGTGACGACCAAAGCCGGTACCAAGCCGGTTGATAAGGTCGTATGGGCTGTCTACCGCGATGTGAACTCGCTCGATCCGATCTTCGCCTTTGACTACCCCGAAAACACGACAGACTCGCTCCTCTACGAGTCGCTCCTGCGGCAGGGGGCCGACGGCTCGCTAGGGCCAGGGCTCGCCACCCTGTCGTACCCGGACCAGTCGACCATGGTCTTCACGCTCAAGCCAGGCGTCACCTTCTGGGACGGCAACCCGCTGACCACCGACGACGTCGTCTATAGCCTCAACCGCAACACCGATCCGGCGCTCGCCGGCTTCTACTCCGCGGTCTTCAGCCGCGTCCAGTCGATCGCTGCTACCGGCACCAACGAGGTGACGATCAAGCTCAAGCAGCCCGACTACTGGCTCGCCAGCGAGATGGGGTCGATCCCCGGCATGATCATCGAGAAGAAGTTTGCCCAGGCCCAGGGCAGCAACTACGGCACTCCGGCCGGCAAGATCATGGGCACCGGGGCATTCAAGTTTGAGTCCTGGAAACCCGGGGTCGCCGTCGTTATCGTCCGCAACGACAGCTACTGGAATCCCGCGGTCAAGCCCCTGGTGCGGGAGATGGATATCAAGGGCGCACCGAACGATGCTTCCCTGACCTCGGCGCTGCTGACGGGTGGCATCAACGGGGTTTACGCGCAGGCACTTACGACCCTCGACCAGCTCAAAACAAACAAGGCTGTGACCGTGACATACGGCCCGGGCTGGTACACGGACGCGTTCATCGTCAGTGACCTCAAAGGTGCGCTTGGTGACGTGCGGGTACGACAGGCGCTGTCGCTGGCGCTCGACCGCAAAGGCCTGATCGACGCCATATACAAAGGCACTGCCACCCTGCCGAAGTGGATCTCCAACCGGGGCACATTCGGCTACGGCAAGAGTGTCTTCGAGGCTGCCTACGCCGCGGCGCCGGACATGACGCAGAACCTCGCCAAGGCCAAGCAGCTCATCATCGACGCCGGTGCCACCGGCAAATCGATCACGATCGGCATGTCGAGCGAGCTGACCGGTATCTCCATCGAGGCCAACGCGCTGAAGGCGGCTGCCGAGGCGATCGGCATGAAGGCAACTCTGCATTCCGTCTCGGCCCAGAACTTCATCAACTTCTTCATCGATCCGAAAGCTCGGGTCGGGATCGACGGCTTCTTCACCCTCAACTACGGCGACTACGCGGGCCCGGAGTCGCTGCTGGCGACGCTCATCCCGCCGGACGGCTCGCAGAACTTTGACGGCTACGGCGTCCAGGGAACCGACCCGCAGGCGGCCAACGATTCGAAAGCGTTCACCCTCTTCGACGAGGCGCGCAGCACCGCCGACCCGAACGCGCGAGCACAGAAGGTGGCCGACGTCGAAAAGATGATCGCGACCGACCTGCCCTGGATCCCGGTGCTTCAGCCTTTGATCGTCCTGATAACAAGCTCCAACCTCACCGGGGCCTACGCCTCGTTCGCTTACATGTTCGCCCCGTGGGCGGACAAGTTGGGTGGGACCGGCTGAGAGCGTGCACCTTCGGTTCTTCGTGCGCCGGCTGGCGATGCTGCTCGTCAGCCTGCTGGTGGCGAGCTTTGTAATCTTCGCCGCCATCTACCTGGCGCCGGGGAACCCGATCGCGGCGCTCTCGGGCGGCCGTTCCCTGCCGCCGGATAGCCTGCACGTTCTGGAGGCTCGCTACCACCTCGACCAACCCTTCATCGTCCAGTACTGGTACTGGTTGAGCAATGCGTTCCACGGAAACCTGGGGATCTCGATCACGCTCCGTGAGAACGTCTCCGACCTGATCGCCTCCAGGATCTCGACCACCGCCGGCCTGGTGCTGTACTCCTCGATCCTGATCATCGTGATCGGCGTTGGCCTGGGGATCCTCTCCGGGTTCAAGCGAGGCCTGCTCGACACCAGCACCCTGGTGATAACGGCGATCTCGGCCTCGCTCCCTGCTTTCGTCGCCGCGATCGTGCTGATCCTGGTTTTCGCGGTGCAGCTGCAGTGGTTCCCCTCGCTCGGCAATGGAGTTGGGTTCATCGACCAGGTGAGGCACTTGACGCTTCCCGCATTTGCACTCGCCGTCTCCTCCCTGGCCATCGTCGCCAGGGTCACGCGAGCCGCCATCCGAGAGGAGGCCAGGCGCGAGCATGTCCAGACTGCGGTCAGCCGCGGCATCCCCACGGCCGAGCTGATCCGCCGCCACGTGCTGCGCAACGCGGCCATCCCGATCACGACCATCTCGGGCATCACGGTTGCCTCACTGATAGCAGTGGCCGCGGTGGTCGAGGTCGTCTTCGGCCTTGCCGGGCTGGGTGCCTACCTGGTTCAGTCTGCGCAGTCCAAGGACCTTGCAGTTGTGCAGGGGATCTCCTTGCTGCTGGTCACGACCTTTGTCGTGATGAATGTCCTCGTCGATGTCCTCTACGCGGTGCTGGATCCCAGGGTGTCCCTGGGAAGCAGGGCGCAATGAGCGTCGCCGCCGGCCTCGCGACCGCCGCCTGGCGCCGTTATCGGGCCGGCAGGCAGCGCCGGACAAGCCCGGTGCTCATCGCCTCAGCCGCTGTGATCGTGTTGGCCACCTTTGTCGCGGTAGCCGGTCCGCTGCTTGCGCCGTACAACCCGGATCTGCCGGACCTGTCGCAGTACTTCGTTGGGCCGACCCCTGACCACCTGCTCGGTTTCGACGCCCAGGGCCGCGACGTGCTCTCCCGGCTGCTGGTCGGCGCCCGGACCTCGATGCTCGGACCGCTCGCGGTCACCCTGATGTGCATGACCCTCGGCTCGCTGCTCGCGGTTACAGCCGCATGGAGAGGCGGCATCATCGACGCATTCATCTCTTCAGGCCTGGACATCCTCTTTGCCTTCCCGGGCATCCTGCTTGCGGTGCTCGCCGCGGCCGTCTTCGGGGCAGGGCTTTTGGCGCCGGTCCTCGCCCTCTCGGTTGCGTACACCCCGTACGTGGCCCGGGTGCTCCGCGGCGCGGCTCTGCGAGAGCGAGCGCAGCCGTACATCGCCGCCCTCGAGGTGCAGGGCGCATCATCCGTCGCCATCTGCCTCCGCCACCTGATCCCCAACATGCTCCACTTGATCGTTGCCCAGGCCACCACCCTGTTCGGCTACGCCATGGTCGACCTGGCCGCGATTTCGTTCCTCGGCCTGGGCGTCCAACCCCCCAGCGCCGACTGGGGCGTGATGGTGTCTGAGAACCAGCAAGGGATCATCCAGGGTTTTCCGATACCGGCTCTCGCGGCGGGCGTGTGCATCGTCTTTGTCGTGATCGCGTTCAACCTCCTCGGCGAGCGCCTCTACGAGCGGGGAGAGGCCCGGCGGTGAACCGGGCGGAGCCGGCCGCCGGCGCTCCGCTGCTGGAGCTCGAGGGCGTCACTGTGCGCCTCCCCGTCGAGGGCTCGATGCAGGCAGTGCTCCAGGATGTGTCTTTCGCGATCCGCCCCGGGGAGGCCCTCGGACTCGTCGGCGAATCAGGTTCTGGCAAGTCGATGACCGCACGGGCGATCGACCGCCTGCTTCCCCCCGGCGCCGCGGTGACCGGCAGGGTCCGGTTCGGCGGGCGAGATGTGATGACGCTGTCCGGTGCCGACCTCAAGCGCTTTCGCGGCGAGGTCGCCATGATCTTCCAGGACCCGCGGGCGCACACCAACCCGGTGCGCCGGATTGGCGACTTTATGACCGAAGCGCTGCGGACGAATGCGAGGGTTCCCATGGACGAGGCGGCGCGCCGAGCGGTGGATCTGCTCGCAAGCGTGGGTATCGAGGACGGTGATCGGCGGCTGCGCCAGTACCCCCACGAGCTTTCCGGCGGCCTCCTTCAGCGGGTGATGATCGCGACCGCGCTGCTCACCCGACCTCGCCTGCTACTCGCCGACGAGCCCACCACCGCGCTCGACGTGACCACCCAGGCCGAGGTGCTCGCGATTCTGGACAACCTGCGCTCTGAGCTGAGCCTGGCAATGCTCTTCATCACCCACAACCTGGAGCTCGCCGCCGCGATCTGCGACCGCACGGTGGTGATGTACGCGGGCCAGGTGGTCGAGGTGCGCGAGTCGAACCGTCTCCACGACCAGCCGCTGCACCCCTACACGGCGGCACTCGCGGCCGCCCGCCCCAGCATCGATGCCACGGCGCACCGGCTAACCGCAATCCCGGGGCGGCCGCTCTCGGCGTTCGAGGCGCCGGCGGAGGCTTGCGCGTTCACGGCCCGGTGTCCATATGCCGCCGATGTGTGCCGCGAGCGCAGGCCCGCCCTGGTTGAGCTCGACGGCGGCCTGACCCGGTGCGCGCGCGCGCGCGAGCTATTCGGCAGGCTCGAGGTCGAGCTGCATGCCTGAGCCGGTGCTGGAGGTCGAGGGCCTGCGCAAAGAGTTCGGGCCGCGCCTGGCGGTCGATGACGTCGGGTTCACCATTCCGCAGGGTGGGTCGCTCGCGATCGTCGGCGAGTCAGGCTCGGGCAAGACGACGGTGGCGAAGATGATCGTCGGCCTCGAGCGACCCACGGGTGGCACGATCCGGGCATGCGGCCGGGACCGCTCGACGCCGGCACGGTCCACCCGCGAGCGCCGGCGTCGGGGTCGTGAGGTCCAGATCGTTTTCCAGGACCCATACACCAGCCTCGACCCGCGGCAGACCATGGAGGAGGCGATCGACGAGGTGCTGCGGATGCACCAGGGGTGGCAGCCGAAACGGCGGATGGAGCGGGTGCGCGAGCTGTCCGATATGGTCGGCCTGGACGCCCGTCAGGCTCGGGCGCTGCCGCGGTCGCTCTCCGGCGGGCAGCGGCAGCGGGTCGCGATCGCCCGCGCGCTGGCGGCCGAGCCGCGCGTGCTGATCCTCGACGAATCGGTCGCAGCCCTCGACGTCTCCATCCAGGCCCAGGTGCTCAATCTGCTGGCTGACATTCGCGACGAGACAGCCATCTCGTTTGTCGTGATCAGCCATGACCTTGCCGTCGTGCGCCAGCTGACGGAGCAGATCGTGGTGATGTGGCGCGGCCGGCTTGTCGAGCGCGGCCAGACGGCCGATGTGCTCGACCACCCCCAGGCCGACTACACGAAGTTACTTCGTGCCAGCGTTCCGAAACCGGGCTGGAAGCCGCAGCGGCGACCCGCGGTCGCCACAGGATGAGCGACCTCCACTACCTTTCGGCGACGCAGGCCCTGAGAATGTTCCGGGCGCGCACGCTATCACCGGTGGAGCTGGTCCAGGCCGTCATCGATCGCGCCGCGAAGGTGGAGCCGGCGATCAACGCCTTCGCGGAGACCCTCTACGAGCAGGCGCTCGCCCAGGCCCGCACCGCCGAGGCGCGCTACGCGGTCGGCGGTGATCCGCCGCGCCCCCTGGAAGGCCTCCCGGTCGCGGTGAAGGAGGAGGCGCCCATCGCGGGGCAGAAGAACACGTTCGGCTCGGTCCCTCTGCGCGATGCAGTTGCGGATCACACCGCGGCCTTCGTGCAGCGCATCCTCGACGCCGGCGGTATCGTCCACGCGCGCACGACGACACCGGAGTTTTCCTGCGCACCCGTTACCTGGTCGAAGCTGTGGGGGGTCACGCGCAACCCATGGAACCCGGTCTACTCGCCGGGTGGCTCGAGCGGCGGTTCCGGAGCATCGCTGGCCGCCGGGTCGGCGACGCTGGCGACCGGCTCAGACATCGGAGGGTCGATCAGGATCCCGGCGTCTTTCTGCGGAGTGGTTGGATTCAAGCCGCCCTACGGCCGTGTCCCGGAAGAGGTGATATTCAACCTCGACCATTACTGCCACGAGGGTCCGCTGGCGCGTACGGTCTCCGACTGTGCGCTGCTGGAGAACGTGATCGCCGGTCCGCACCCCAGCGACGTGGTGTCGATCCGCCCCAAGCTCGTCATTCCGGACGATCTGGAACCGATCTCCGGTCTTCGCCTCGCGCTCTCCACGGATCTCGGCTGTTATGAGGTGGACGAGGAGGTCGTCGCGAACACCCGCGCCGCTGCCGAACGGCTCCGTGATGCGGGCGCGACTATCGAGGAGGTGTCGCTGCCCTGGGAGCTTGCCACCATCAACCGGGCTGCGGACATCCACTTCGGGACGATCTTCGGGCCGTCGATGCAGGAGCTCTACGACGAGCAAGGCGACCAGCTCACCTCCTATGCCAGGCGTTTCGTGGAGGAATCGGCCGAGATCCCCAAGGAGGCCTTCGTCAAGGGCCTGGAGCTGGAGAACCTCATCTACAGACCATTGGGGGAGTTACTCGAGAAATTCGACGCACTGATCTGCCCGACCTTCGCTGTTCCGGCTCTCGCCGCCGATTACGACCTGGGTGTCCCGCTCTACGTCAACGACCGGCTGACGACTGACTGGTTGGACGTCCTGATGACCATTCCGTTCAACATCGCGAGCCGCTGTCCGGTGATCAGCGTTCCGTCCGGGCGTTCTCGCGACGGGGTGCCGACTGGCCTGTCGGTCGTCGGCAAGACCTACGATGACGTGACCGTGTTCCGGGTGGCGGCCGCGCACGAGCAGCAGTTCCCCTGGCTCGACGCGCCCGGACGTCGCCCGGCCCTTTGATCACGCTGGTCACCTGCAGGTGACCCAGGTCTGGGAGCACGATGCTCTAGGCCAGGCTGAACTTGTCCGCCGCCGCGAAGTCAGCCCGCTCGAGCTGGTAGATGCCGCGATTGCCCGTGCCGAGGCACTGAACCCCTTGTTGAATTGCATCGCCAGCCCGATGTTCGAGGAGGCGCGATTGAGGGCAAAGGGGACGCTGCCACCCGGCCCTCTCTCGGGAGTCCCGTTCATGGTTAAGGATCTGGGCCAGCCCTGTGCCGGGGTCCGGCAGACGGACGGATCGCGGGCAATGCGCAACTATGTTGCCGACCACGATGGCGGTCTGGTTACCAGGCTACGCAACGCGGGCCTGGTGATCATCGGGAGGAGCGTCAGCCCTGAATTCGGGAACCACTCGACCACGGAGCCCGAGCTGTTCGGAGCCTGCCATAACCCGTGGGACATGGAGCGGACCGCAGGGGGTTCCAGTGGGGGCTCCGCTGCAGCCGTCTCGGCACGGTTGGTGCCGGCCGCAAGTGCCAGCGACGGCGCTGGCTCGATTCGAATACCCGCCTCCTGTTGCGGGCTCTTCGGGCTCAAGCCGACGCGGGGCCGGATCTCTTTCGCGCCGGATGCTGGCGAGGCCCTCTCCGGGCTCGCTGTTGAGCATGCCGTTACTCGGACGGTCCGCGACAGCGCGGCACTCCTCGACGCCACTTCGGGACCGGCCACCGGAGACCCCTACTGGCCGGCGCCGCCGGCAGAACCATTCCTCGATCAGGTGAAGCTCGATCCACGACCCATGCGCATCGCGTGGAGCGCCAGGGCGCCGCTCCGCATCTCCGTCCACCCAGATTGCCGGCGGGCTGTCGAGGCGACGGCCGCCCGCATGGAAGAGCTGGGTCATCGCGTGGTCGAGGATGACCCCGTATATGACGAGGAGGTCCTGCTTGACCCGATGATCACGATCTGGTCCGTGGCCAATGCTGCCGATCTCGAGCTGGTCACCACCAGAATCGGCCGTCCCCCTCGCCGTGACGAGATTGAAATTACAACCTGGGAACTGGTGGAGCTGGGGCGCAAGGTCAGCGCCGTGGAGCTTGTGCGGGCCGTGGACCTCATGCACTCCGCATCACGTGCCATCTCGCCCTTCTTTGACAGATATGATGCCTGGCTCACCCCCACCCTGGCACAGCCACCGCTTGCGCTGGGTCTGCTCAACAGGTCGTACGGGGGCGCAAAGGAGTGGTGGCGCTACGACCTTGCCTTCAACCCATGGAACACGATAGCCAACCTGACTGGAAACCCGGCGATGTCAGTGCCGTTGGCGTGGGACAACGGCGGGCGGCTGCCAATCGGCCTTCTGTTCACGGGTCGATATGGAGACGAGGCTGCGCTCTTTCGGCTGGCGGGGCAGCTGGAGCGTTCGTTCGGATGGGCTGATAGGGTTCCGCTCTAGCTGGCAGGTCTTCAGCAGTCCACTCGTTTTGCTGGTATGGCTCTCCGCAGACCGTTCGGGCTGGATCCGCCTCCGCGGCCAGAATGGCGGAGCGGGCTCAGCACAGCCCAGTTGGGTCCCATGGCGGAAGATCTTCTCGCGGTCGCGTTCGCGGCTGGAGCGAGCGGTCGAGCGACGATCGCACGGCCACTGGCCGACCTCGGTATCGACCTTTATCTTCGGCGACGCCGAACGCTACTGACGGTACCCGTCCAGGTCAAGAGCTTCAATCAGTTGACGCAGGACGGCATTGCCAGCCTGGAACTGCCCATTGACGCAGTCAGCGATCATCCGAACGGGTACCTGGCTGTGGTGCATCTGCCGGCGCCATTCACGCAGCTCTATGGCACGGTCTTCCTGATCCCGTTTGCTGAGTTTCGTAAGCGATCCCCGCGTGCGCTTTCGCACGGTAAGGAAGTCTTTCAGTTCGTCGGCAACTTCGCCGATCCCGGCGACGATCACTGGCTCGAGTACGCGATTGCGGTCGACGGCCTGGGTTCGTGGTTCGATGCAATCCCCGGCTGGTCGAATATCGTCCTTCCAGTCGGTCGTGAACTCGGCGAAGTGCTTATCGCGCACGGTGAGAGCCCGTGGCGCGGCGATCTCGGCCGCCTCTGGGTGGCCGGCGAGATTGAACGGGCCGCTCGAGCTGGCGCCCTTGTGATCGCCGAGGACAGGCCCCGCCTCGATACGGTCACGCTGCTGGTTCACGATCTCCGCAAGCAGCAGATCGCTGGGGTACACGTCCGAACGCAGAAGATCACACCGGCGAATACCGTGCACTTCGAGGTCTCCCGGTCGACCTTCTTCGTCGATGAGAAGCTCTATGTCCTCGTGGTCCTGCTAACCGATGATGAGCGCCCGCATGAGTTCTGTCTTCTCATCCCGTCGACTGACATTCCGCACCTGGGTTATTCGGAGACGATCACATTCCGCCACCTGACCAAGCGCTTCGCTCCGTACGTTGTCCCAAGCGAGCAGGTGGGGGCGGTGCTCCTGGACAAGGTCTTCGGCTCCTGACCCGGTCAGGCCGCGGTCGACGCGGCCTGGCGCTGAATCGCCAACTCCGCGTATGGAGTGGGTGCCGGTTCTTGTATCCCACCAAGCAGCGCTCCCATGATTCCGCCGAAGACGCCCACGCCGTACATCAGCGTGCCGACAAAGACCGCCTGGTCCCCGGGCGCTGCGTGCACGCTTGGGAGCAGACTGTTGAGGCTCAGCGCGAGTACACCTCCACCGCCAATACCGATGAGCGTGCCGCCGATCGCGCTTTTGATCATCTTCATTTCTCGACTACCTCCTGGATTTCTGGTTCGACATCGCCATCATGCGGTCCCTTCCATTACGGAATCGTGAAGTGCAAGCCGGGCAGTTTTATCGGGCCTGAGCTAAGCTGGAGGCCTCTTTCGGAGGTAGGGGTTGCTCAAGCCGATCACATTCGTGTCGATATCGCTGGGCGCCGCGGTTCTGCTGCTAGCCTTGCTCGCCGTGCGATGGTTCGCTCCGCCGGCGGCCAGCCAGCCCCCGGGCTCTGCTGCGACAGGCTTTGTGGCTGACATCGTGATCCCACCGAACACGAGTCCGGCTCCTGACTTCACGTTGCGCGACCAGAACAATCAGCCAGTCTCGATCACTACGGTGCGCGGCCGGGTAGTGGCACTTACTTTCCTCGACTCTCACTGCAAGCAGCTCTGCCCGCTCGAGGCGGACCAGCTCGCCCAGGTCCAGCGGTCGCTGGGGAAGAACGTGCCGGTGTCGGTCCTGGTGGTGAGTGTCGCGCCCGCCACCGACACACCGGAGAGCGAGCGCGCCTTTGCCGCGGAGCACCACTGGACCGGTGACTGGCACTGGCTCACCGGGACCCAGGCCCAGCTCGCCGCCGTCTGGAAGGACTACAGCATCGCAGTCCAGATAACCCCGGAGGACATCATCCACAGCAGCGTTCTCTATCTCATCGACAGGGGTGGCTACGAGCGGGCCGGGTTTGCCGCCGGGCTGGTGCCCGACGTGGTTGCCAGGGACATCCGCTTTCTAGCCGCGTAGAAGACGGTTTCCGCCTGTTATGGTGTCAGCCTAAGGGGATGGCCGCGCCAGCGGCGGGGGCACAATCGACGTGACTGCAAGTCTGGGCGCGAACCCGGCATTTTCGCCGCCCGCGACCTCGCATGTCCGGATCCTGATCATCGACGACGAGCCCGGCATTCTCAATTTCGTGTCTCGTGGGCTGCGGGCTGAGGGCTACGGTGTCGAGACGGCGAGCGACGGGGTGGCCGGCCTGGCTGCTGCGGTCGCGCATTCGTACGACCTGGTCATCCTCGACCTTTTACTTCCGGCCCTGGGTGGCATCGATGTGCTGTCACGCTTGGTCCAGGCACGGCCCGATCAACCGGTGATCGTGCTCTCCGCCCTTACCGACGCGGCATCCAAGGTTGCGTCCCTCGAGCTCGGTGCGGAGGACTATCTCGCCAAGCCCTTCTCGTTCGAAGAGCTCCTGGCCCGGGTTCATGCACGGCTGCGAGATGCCCGCTCCCGGCCGACAGTCCTGGCAACAGGTGGCCTCAAGCTTGACCTGGTCAGCCGGCACGTCGAAGGCGCCTTGGGGCGGGTTGCGCTGGCTCAGCGCGAATTCCTCCTGCTTCGCGAGCTGATGGCCGCAGCCGGAGAGACATTGAGCAAGGAGCGCCTCCTGGCCGAAGTCTGGGGATACCGGTTCGACCCTGGATCGAACGTCGTAGACGTCTATGTACGGCGGCTCAGGGCAAAACTCGGCAGTGAGGCGATCAGGACGGTTCGGGGCGAGGGTTACCGGATTGAAGTCGCCTGATCGGTGGACCTGGCCCACGCGCGGCCTGCTCTGGATCGACGTCGCCTGGGTGATCTTCGCCCTGGCCAACCTGACGGGGATGTTCATCTTTGCGACCTGGGAGACTGTCCCGTTCCACTTCATCTGGGTCAGCCTGACCATCCTCTATGGCTTCCGAGTCTGGCGGATGCGTCCCACCCTGTCGGTCCTGGGCGCGATCATCGTGGCCACGGCGGCAGTGCTGATAGTCGACGTGATGCGCGGTACGCAGCCACTCGATGAGGTGACTGAGGTACCTCTGATGTCGGCGATGTTCCTGGCCATGGTCTGGCATGCGCGTCGCCGGCTGGCCGTGATCGACGAGATGAAGCGAGTGTCGGAGGCGAACCTCCGGCTCCTGGAGCGTGAGCGGCGATTTATCCAGAACGCCTCCCACGAATTGCGAACCCCGATCACGGTTGCCATCGGTCATGCCGAACTGCTGCAGCGAGCGACCGATCAATCCACGATGGCAGCTGACGCACGGGTGGTGACCGAGGAGTTGATGCGGTTGCGACGCCTGGCTGATCGCCTCCTTTTACTGGCGGCGGCCGATGATCCGGACTTCCTCCACAAGAAACGAATCGAGGTCGAGCCGGTGCTGGTCGAGGCGCTCCACCGCTGGTCGCCCACGCCACGGCATTGGCGTCTCGGAGCAACAGATGAGGCCGTGGTGAATGCCGACGCCGATCGGCTGGCGCTCGCCCTGGATGCGCTCGTGGAGAACGCAGTCAAGCACACGACCCCCGATGACTGGATCGAGCTTTCGGTGCGGAGAAATCACGGTGTCGAGATCAGGGTGGCGGACTCAGGCTCGGGGATCCCGGTCGAGGACCTCGACCGGATTTTCGAGCGGTTCGGGCGTGCCGAGTCGAGCGCCAGGGCAGGCAATGGCGGGGTCGGGCTTGGGCTTGCGATCGTCAAGACGATCGCTGAGGCGCACGGGGGCTCGGTCAGGGTGCGAAGCACGGTCGGCAAGGGCAGCGAGTTCGAAGTGGTCCTTGCGCAAGCCCAGGACGGGGACTCGGCGAGCTCAGCTAGGTAGGGCTGGCCGAGGCGCTTCCCGACGGCGAGGGGGCGGGCGTGACCGAAGGCGACGCCCCCACGGTCGGTGGCGAATTGAAGCCGAACCAGTGCTGGGCAGCCAGACCGTAGAACAGGACCACCAGCACGATGATCAGCACGATCACTGAGACGATGACTACGGCCGCTCCAATCCCGGGTCCGGGCTCCTCCTCCACGACCGCCATGCCGGGATTGTGGCACTCGCGCGAGAGCTAAACAACCGTCGGCCGGGTCAACGCGCCGTTTCTGACAGTTTTGTAATGCGCCATTGCTTGAGGTTCACCTGATGGCGCTTCAGACTAAGGGGCGCTTCCATTCCAGGCTGCCACAAAGGGGATAAGGGATGCTTGGCAGATTGGCGTTCGTGGCCGGCTCAGTTGTCGCCGTGATCGTCGCGACCGTAGCCCTCGTGGGCCTTTTCATGCTCCAGCGGCCGGGCACTCTCGAAGGCCCCAGCACCAGCATCCACCTCGAAACGGTCGCCGCCGTGGGCGCGGCGATTGAGTGGCCGCGGCCCAACGACCCGCACCTGGATTGGGTGAGCTACCTGCCGACGACCATTCTCAGGGTCCCGGCCAACTCCACGATCAATGTCCAGATCGACCAGGAAGATGGCGCCACGGGTCTGCGCAACCCCTTCTGGGGCAAGGTGTTTGGTACCGACGGCGGCAACATGCACGTAAAGTACTTCGACGACAAGGGCAATCCCCAGGAAGGCGATATGACCAGCATCGATCCGACGCTGGCCGCCCACACCTTCGCCGTCCCTGATCTGGGTGTCTTCGTGCCCTTGCTCGGCATCAGTGACAATGCACCGGCAGGCAGCGCCAACATCATCACCTTCTCCTTCAAAACCAAAGGCCCGGGCGTCTATCGGTGGCAATGCTTCGTGCCCTGCGCCGCGGGGACGGTCTTTGGGAACGGTGGCCCGATGCAGACGCTCGGCTACATGGCGGGCGAGCTGATCGTCAGCTAGGCATGGGGATGTTTCGGCTCGAGGGCCAGGATCGGGTGCACGCCGGCCGGCTGGCCGTCATCTGGGTGATCCTCTCCGTGATTGGCATCGTCGCTGCTTTGCAGATTCACTATCCGCCCTACGACAACTCCGTCCAGGGGGCTGACCAGAGCAAGACCATGGCCCTGATGACGGTGCTTGCCGTGCCCATCTTCATCGGGGTGGTCTTGATGCTCGTCTACTCGGCCATCTTCTTCCGCCGGCGTGGCCTCGAACTGGTGGACGGGCCACCAATGCTGGGCAACACGCCAGTCCAGGTTGCCTGGATCGGTATCAGTGCGGTGGTCGTTCTCTTTCTAGCTGTCGTCGGCATCACAACCCTGGCCAGCTCGAGCGCAGCCCAGGCCGTTGGGGCGGCAGGCCGGGCAATCGGCCAGTCCGGGGAGACCGGCAGCTCCACCGCCGGCGGGCAGGGCCCCGAGTTGCAGGTCCAGGTGGTCGCCCAGCAGTGGTACTTCACCTACCGCTATGCCGATTACGGCGGGGTGGAGACTACCCATCTCTATCTCCCTCTCAACCGACCAGTTGAGTTGCACGTTACTTCGCTAGATATCATCCATTCCTTCTGGGCCTACCAGCTTGGTGTCAAGGCGGACGCCAACCCGGGCGTCGACAACGTCTTCCACGTGACGCCCGACAAGCTGGGGGGTTTTCAGGTCCGCTGCGCGGAGCTCTGCGGGATCTGGCACGGGCACATGGCCGACTCGGACGGGCGGGTCGTCAGCCAGAGCGATTTCGACGCCTGGATCGCGCAGCAACAGAAGGACGAGGCCGATATCCAGAAGGCGCTGCCGAGCTATGCGCCGTACTACTTCCCGGAGCCACTGACCAAAGGGAGCTGAGCATGGTGACTGCGGAGCACGTATCCGAACGGAGGCTGTCCATCCCGAACAATCCAATCACGGGCGTTCTGCTGGCGATCCCGGCCTACTTCGCCGGCCTCTGGCTTGGCACCCTGTTCGGTCTCAACGACGACGCCAATACGGGCATCATCCTCGGCTATACCTTCGCCACCGTGGCCTTCCTGATCGGGGTCGGCTTCCTTAACTATCCGCTGGAACGGCTCTTCGGCTGGCGAGTGTCGCCCATTTCCGATCCCGAGGAGAACCGCGGCATCGGTCGGTTCTTCCGGCTCAGCCTCGACCACAAGGTGATCGGTATGCAGTACCTGGTCACCATTCTGATCATGCTGCTCTTCGGCGGCATTGGCGCGATGTTGATCAGGAGCAGCCTGCTGTCGCCGGATTCATCCATCACGCCCCCTGGCCAGTACATCATGCTGATCGGCCTGCACAGCGTGATGATGATCTTCATCACCAGTGCGGTCATCGTCGGACCGTTCGGTAACTACCTGGTCCCGCTCATGATCGGCGCCAGGCGAATGGCGTTTCCTCGGTTGGAAGCCCTTTCGTTCTGGCTGGTGCCGCCGGCCGCCGTGATCCTGGCCGCCGCCGCTTTCTGGGGTGGGTTTCCGACAGGCTGGACCGGATATCCGCCGCTTTCTGAGCAGGCCGGCCAGGGCATGGACAGCTATATCGTCGGCTTCGCCTTGATCGGACTGGCCCTGATCGTCTCGGGTATCAACATGCTGGCCACCATCATCACCCTCCGGGCGCCGGGCATGACCTGGACGCGGCTTCCAATCTTCGTCTGGGGAATCTTCACGACCTCGATCCTCGGGATGCTGGCTGCGCCGGTGCTGGCGGTGGCCCTGGTCCAGCTGGCAATGGATCGGACGGTGCAGACTTCATTCTTCCTCTCGGCCAACGGCGGAAGCAACTACCTCTGGCAGAACCTCTTCTGGTTCTTCGGTCATCCGGAGGTGTACATCTTCATCCTGCCCGCGTTCGGAATCATCATGGAGATCGTCCCGCACTTTGCCCGCAAGCCCCTCTGGGGCTATCGGACAGGCGTTGTTGGTCTCTTCGGCGTCGCCCTGTTGAGCTGGTTCGTCTGGCAGCACCACTTGTTCGTGAGTGGCATCGCCCCCGTCCTGCGTCCCTTCTACATGCTGTCCACTGAGCTGATCTCGATTCCGACCGGCATCATCTTCCTGGTGACGCTGGGTACCCTCTGGCGTGCTCGGGTCTGGTTCACCGTGCCCATGTTGTTCTGCATGGGCTTCCTCTTCAATTTCTTGATCGGAGGAATCTCGGGAGTCTATCTATCGGATGTGCCCACCGACGTGACCCTGCACGGCAGCTACTTCTCGATGGCGCACTTTCACTACACCATCATGGGTGGCGAGATATTCGCACTGATGGCCGCCTGCTACTACTGGCTACCCAAGATGACCGGAAAGATGCTGAGCGCAACCATCGGCCGGGTGCACTTCTGGTGGATGTTCATCGCCTTCAATTCGACCTTCTTCCCCCTATTTATCGCCGGCATCCTGAACATGCCGCGGCGGGTCTCCTCGTACGACCCGGCTCTCCAGGGCCTGAACACCTGGGTCACGATCTCCGCCTATTTCCTGTTTGGCTCGATGATCCTTTTCGCGGGGAATGTGATCTACTCGCTGTTCTTCAGCGCCCGGCCGGCCCTCGCCAACCCCTGGCACGCCAGGTCGCTCGAGTGGCAGCTGCCCACCCCGGTCCCCGCATACAACTTCGAACGGGTGCCGATGATCGTGGGCGGTCCTTACGACTATGGCGTCCCGAACGCGCGGCCGGTCGCCGATCTAGGCGGTCTGGTGGGGGTGACGGGTGGCGGTTAGAACGCGCGGGCGCGACGTCAGCCCTGGTGTCGAAGCCCTACTCGATGCCAGGGTGGTTTCGGTCGGCGTCTGGCTCTTCCTGGCGGCCGACCTCTTCTTCTTCGCGGGCTGGTGGTTCGCTTTCTTCTACCTGCGCGCCCTGAACAACAACCAGGCCTGGATGATTCAGGGCCTGGTCCGGCCAAACCGAGGCTTTGGCACCGTCGTCCTGATCCTCGCGGTCCTGACCGCCCTGGCATACTTCGCGGCTTCGCGCACACCCGGGCGCGGCTCGGTCTTCAGGCTGCTCGCCCCGGTATCGCTGGTTCTCGGGATCGCAGCGGTCCTCTACCAGGGTTACGGCATGTGGCATCTCGGCTTTGGCCTGACCGACGGCGCCTATCCCAGCGTGTTTAGCGGGCTCACGGGGTCTTGGCTGGTGCAGCTGGCCGGCGCTGTGGCCTGGCTGGCGACTGTTGTGCTGCAGGCTGGCGCCCGAGGAGATACACTCGCCCGGCCGCACTCGGCGACCTCCTTCGGCTGGATCCTTCTCTTTCTCGCCGCCGTCGGCATCATCAATTACTTCCTCCTGTACTTCGTCGCCTAGAGGCCTGCGGTGGTCTCAGGCGTGAGTTGGCTGAATCCCCTGACCTGGCCGATCGAACCGTGGGTGCTGCTGGGGGTGGAGGCGATCGCCGTGCTCTACCTGTGGGGCGGCGCCAGGGCACGACCCCGCCGGAAAAATCCGGGTGCCGCGCGGCTGCGGGCGGTGGCGTTCTGGTCGGGGCTGGCGGCCATCGTTTTTGCCCTCGACACGCCGCTCGAGACCCTGGCCCGCCAGCTGTTCTGGGCACACATGACACAGCACCTCCTCCTGATCATGGTGGCCGCCCCACTGCTGGTGGCGGCTGCGCCGTGGCTCCAGGTCTGGCGCGGGCTGCCGCTTGCGATACGCAGGCCCCTGGCCCGGACCGCATTCAAGCATCCGGCGCTAGCCGGGGGGCGGAGGCTCGCTGCCTGGCTGACCGCACCGCTGGGCGCTCTGGCGCTCTCCAGCGCCAACCTCTGGTTCTGGCACTGGCC
>VBDY01000161.1 GCA_005882775.1 Chloroflexota bacterium
TGGAGCGGATGGGCATGGCCGACCATGGCCGGGCCAGGCCCGCGGAGCTATCCGGCGGGCAGGCGCAGCGAGTCGCGCTGGCACGAGCGCTCGCTGTCAACCCACGGCTCCTGCTCCTGGACGAGCCGCTCTCCGCCCTGGATGCGAGCAGCCGGACTGAGGTCCGCCGCGATCTGCGCCGACACCTCCAATCGTTTAACGGCATCCGCGTGCTGGTCACACACGATCCTCTCGAGGCCGCATTCCTATCCGACCGACTGGTTGTGATCGAGCGTGGCCGGGTGGTGCAAACGGGGTCGGCCGCCGAGGTCACCCAGAAACCGCGCTCCCGGTATGTCGCGGACCTGGTCGGGGTCAACCTCTTTCGGGGCCACGCCGCCGGCGATCGCGTGGAGCTGGGGGACGGCTTATCGCTGACGATCGGCGACCGGCTTGAAGGAGAGGTCTTTGCCGTCATTCATCCTCGAGCGGTCGCGGTCTACCGCTCGCGACCGGATGGGACGCCTCGCAACGTCTTCCCCGGGAAAGCCGACGCCGTGGACGTGCACGCGGACCGGGCGCGGGTCCACGTCAGCGGACCCCTGCCCCTGGTCGCCGAGGTGACCCCCGGTGCGGCAGAAGCCTTGCGACTGGCCGAGGGTGGTGCCGTCTGGATCTCGGTCAAAGCGACCGAGGTCTCCGTCTACCCGGTCTGATTCGAGTGCCGATCAGGCGTGGTCTGCCGCGTGCTCGGCGGCGGGCTCGGATCGATGCACGTGGAATACGGGATGCAGGAATCGCGCTAGTAGGTAGATGGCGAAGGCTATCGAGGCGATGAAGAAGCCGACCGGCCAGGGAATGTAGTAGGCGAGCGTGATCCCAGCGGTGGCGGGGGGCGCGATGATAAGAGTGAATATCAGCAGGACGCCGACCACCTGCACGGCGACACTGACCGCGATTGCCAGGAGCACGAAGAAACCGACCGACAGGAAACGCTCAGGCACGCCCCTGGAAGCTGCCACCTCGGGATCGACCGAAAGGAAGAGCAGCGGGCGGAAAGCGACCGCGAGGGCGACGATGGCGAGTGCTCCAAGGATGGCGGTCGTAAGCAGGTCCGTACGGCTGACGCCCAGGATGGTGCCGAACAGGATGGCAAAGGTCTCCGTCGCGTAGCGCGTGTAAAGGGTCAGGAAGAGCGCACCCAGACCGAGCGCAAAAGCGAGGACGATCCCAATGGCGACGTCGCGTCCCCTCAGCCTCTCACCGAGCCATCCCATCACTGCAGCTCCCAGCATGGTGAACGCAAGCAGACCGAGGAGCGGCGGCGCGCCAATCAGTACCGCTCCGGTCGCGCCCGCGAAGCCGATGTGGGCGAGGGCATGAGCCGCGAAAGAGAGGCCACGCAGGACGACGAAGAAGCCGACGGTCGCGGCCAGGATGGCGATTACGCTGCCGGCGAGGTAGGCGTTCTGCATGAACTCGAGATCGAAGGGATTAGGCATGGCGGTCTCCCGCGGAAACGAATAGACGGCCACCCGCCGAGAAGACATCGACCGGCGACCCGTAGAGACGGCTGCCCGCCGGCGAGATACCAGACGCGGTCGAGTATGGAAAGAAGCGGGTTGACGTCGTGGGCGACCAGCATCACTGCCGTGCGCCGCTCCCGGCTGACCCGGGCGATCAGGTCGAGCAGCTCGCGCTGGTGATGCAGGTCAAGGCTTGCCGTCGGCTCGTCGAGAAGGAGCAGCTGAGGATCGCCGGCCAGGGCCTGGGCCAGGAACAGGCGCTGCTGCTCGCCGCCCGACAGCCGGCCGGCCGGCCCATCCGCATAGGACTCCGCACCCACCGCGGCGATCATGCGGGCGACGCGCTCCCGATCCCTCGCGTCCGGAACCGGAATCCCCCAGCGATGGCCGTCGAGTCCCAGAGCCACCAGCTCAACACCGCGCAGGGGCAGGTCGGGATCGAGCGGGCGTCTTTGCGGCACATATCCGATGCACGGATCACCACGCCGGGCCGGGTGGCCTGCAACCTGTACGGTTCCGGCAGCGAGTGGGATGAGGCCGGTGATCGCGCGCAATAAGGTGGTTTTCCCGGCGCCGTTTGGCCCCAGCACGACGACGAATTCACCGGCTCTGACTGACCCGCTCACGCCCTGGAGGATCGTCCTTCGACCCAGGCTCACCGTGACACCCTCGAGCCGGACCAGCCCTAGGTCGTCTTCGACAGCGCGTCCTCCACGGCTGTGATCGTTTGCAGCATCCAATCCTGGACATGACTGCCGGGCGGCATCGTCTCGCGGACGCCGACGACAGGGACCCCGGCAGCTTGAGCCCGCTGCCGCATCCTCTCGGTAAGCGCCGACACGGTCTGCTGGTTGTAGATCAGGATCCGCGCGCTCCGTGTGCTCAAAAGTTGCTGAAATTCCTGGACGGATTGCGCGGGCGGATCGTTGCCCTCCTCAACCGCCTGCTGGAACGGTCCGTGCACAGGGCTCAGGCCCGCCTCCTTGAGCAGATAGTCGGCGACCTGCTCGGTCGGAAGGACTTTGGCGCCATTGAAGCGCGCCCGTACCTGGGCCACCTTGTCCTCGACGGGTCGATAGAGCTGATGGAAGGTTTGGGCGCCCGCCTGAAAGCGACCCCGGTTGGCGGTATCGATGGTGCCGAGCTGGTTTGCGATCCGGTCGGCAACCTCGCCAAGCAAGCGAGGTGAGTACCACAGGTGGGGGTTGGCGCCGGAGGGGATGGCAAAAACGCGCGCCACGTTGATCACCTGCCTTAAGGAGCTTGGCGACGCCGACATCAGATGGTCGATGAAGCTGTCGTAACCAGCGCCGTTTTCGATCACGAGCTGGGCCCTGGCCACGGCGACTGCATCCTGCGTGTTCGATTCGTACTCGTGGGGGTCGATGCTGGGGTCGCTCAGGATGCTGGCGACCTGGACCCGGTCGCCCCCGATCTGCTTGGTCAGGTCACCGTAGAAGTTCTCGGCCGCTACCACCCTGATGGCGCCGCCGCTGCCGGGTGCGATAGATCCGCAGGCCGCCAGGCCGATTGCCACGGCCGCCATCGAAGCGAGCCTGGCCGAGCCGCCAACTGAGCCCATGGCTCAGATGATACTGAGTATCAGGGACGCAGGTCAATCAGGAGCGGCAGGCGCGACAGATCCCGTAGAAGTCGAGGGCGGCGTGGTCGACCCGAAAGCCGCGCGTCCGGACGATCGCCTCAGCCAGGGGAGCGACCGCCTTCTCGTCGAGCTCTTCCACGTTCCCGCACGAAGTGCAGATCAGGTGGTGGTGATGGCCGGGCTCGCACCAGACGTAGGCCGAGACGTGGCCGGGCCGCTCGAGCCGCTGAGCCAGGCCGGCGTGGACCAGCATGTCCAGGGATCTGAAGACGGTGGCGCGGCCGATGTAGGGGTGCTTGCGCCGGACCCGGTCATAGAGCTCCTGCGCGCTGGCCTGCTTGGGGCTGCGGGCCAGGACCTCGGCGATCGCCATTCGCTGCGGGGTGAGCCGCTGTCCGGAACGCTGAATCGCGGACATCACCTGAGTCTCAGCCATGTCCAGATGATACTGGCGCTGCCGCCCGGAGCGCGACTGACCAGGTCAGCCTGCGGCGGCAAACACGAAGGAGTGGAGCATTGCGTCGAGCTGAGCTCGGTAGTCGCTGCCGGGCGCCTTCTCCACGATGTAGGTGTCGTCCTGGTACTCGATCAGGACGAAGATCGCGCCCATACCGGGGCCTGCCAGGGTCGCCTCGATCCGGTCGGCGGGGCGGCCGCCGACGGTCACCGCCTGGATCCGTTCACCCTGGGCGAGGCTGGGTTCGATCGTGCTCTTCGGACCGGCGATCACGCGCACGTCGAGTGGCGGTGCGTACTCCACGCCCGATGGGATGCGCTGCGGGACTTTCTCGGCGGGGCCGAAGGCCACTACGCTGAGTGCGCCCCCCGAACCGGGCTCAGACGTATAGTCGCGGGTAATCCAGCCGGCGGGATAACAGACCCGATATTCGAGCGTCGCGTGCTGGTACGACTGGGCGCCTGGACAGGTGCCGGCCGAGGCCGACACGGTCGCATGCAGCGGGGGAGGGGACTCTGTACCGGAGTCGGGCCCGCAGCCCGCTGTGGCCAGGGCCGCAATGGCAACCAGGCAAGGCCACGCCCTCATCGCCGGTAAGGGTACCGTACCGCGAAGCGGGCTCAGCGGTTGCAGGCTGTCAGCGTCCGAGCAGCGCGCCGCCCAACCACCAGAAGGCGAGTGCGCCAACCACGGCCGGCAATGCCCCACCGGTGCTGGTCAGCTTGCCTATGGCCCAGGCTGGGAGAAAGGTGAGGACCGCGATCGGGTCGGCATTCCGCAAGCCGACCCGGGCCTGCTCGGCGAGGGGGCCAGCCTCCTCGTAGGCAGGTAAGACATGGGCGGCGAAGGCGAGGCCGAGCCAGATCTGCAGCACCGTGAGCCAGGTCGTCGGCAGCATCAGGATGCGGTGGGGGACCAGCGCCGGGATCAGGCAGATGAGGCTCAGGATCCCCATCGCGGCTCCCGGAAGCCACGCCACCCCCAGCGCGGTGCTGAGTCGAGAAGGTGCCTGGTAGACCACATAACCAGCGGGGTCCTCGAGCCTGAAGAAGGTTGCTTCCTCGATCGTGAGTCCCGATCGATGCACGATCAGGAGCTGGATGGTGGTGCGCAGGACCACGGCGGGGAATCCCACCACGTGGATGGCCCGGGCGGCGGTCAGGGCGGCCGACCGGAACACGCCCAGCTTCGCGGTCGCCCGGACCAGCTTTACGGTATAGGGGGTGCCGCGCGTGACCGCCACCCGCAACGCCTGGCCAGCCTGCACCGCGCCGATCCGCATTCCCTTGCCGACCTGCGTCGCCCCGATCTGCATCCCCTTACCGAGCTGGGTCGCCCCGGACTGGATCACGGGCGTCGCCTGGGATCGCCAACGCTGCCAGGGAAGGGCGCGCAGCCATACCCAGGCTCTCTCGAACAGCGAGGGTGGCACTGGGACTTGCGGAGTTCCTGCCGGACGGCTCGACGGCTCCTCCAGGGGAAGGTCTTGCTGGATCGGATCGAGGGCGCCGCTCATCGGGCTTTCACCGCCGGCGGCCGCTTGGCGATCACGATCTTGGCGAGCAGTGCCAGCTGCTCGGTTCTCGTGTCCAGGGTGATGTGCGGATCCAGGTCCAGTGCCGTCGACCAGGCGCCCAGCCCGGCCTTTAAGTCCTGGTCGAGCATGTAGCAGTAAGCCTCGTACGCCCAGGCCTTCGGTGAGCTGGGTGCGTCCGCTACCGCCTGCACCATTTCGCCTGCGCACCCCGAGTAATCCATCGCCTGAAGCCGGTGTTTGCCTTCCTGGTAATGGGCCAGGCCGAACCAGGCTCCCGGCAAGCCGGCCCCGGCAAGCAGGGTGAGGGCGAGCGTGATCCCGATGACCACCATCACCCAACCCGGAAGGAACGGCAGACCCGAGCGCGCGCGCTTCAGCGGTTGAAGTGCGGCCTCGTATCGCATCAGCCGGTCGGCAATCTCCAGTTCGGAGACCTCGGGCAATGAAGGCGCCTTCAGTCGCCGCGCCTCGCGCATCAGGTCGACCGCCGCAGTGATCTGGCCATCCGCAAATCGCAGGTCGGCCTTGAACACCAGCGCATCGCGCGCGGCGGGGTCTGCCCGCAAGGCCCTGTCCAGCAGGTCGTCGGCGAGCGCCGTCTCCCGGCGCCAGTAATGGATCATGCCGAGGCCCAGCAGCGCGGGCGGGTTGTTGGGCTGCCGGTTGAGCACAGCCTGGTACTCGCCGGTGGCACCCGCGAAGTCTGAGGTACGGATCCGGGCCAGGCCCAGCAGGTTGTGGGCATCGATGAACTCGGGGTGGGCCTCGACCACCTTGCTGAGCAGGGTGACGGCCGGTGCCGGGTCCTTCGCCCCGACGAAGGCAAACGCCAGATAGTAGGCGGCATAGGGGTCGTCCGGCTTGCGCCGGACCTCGGCCGCCAGCAAGGGAAGCGCCTCCTGGAACAGGTGACGCCGGATCAGTGCCAGACCGTCATTCAGCGACACTGCGCGAGTAACGCTGCGCTCTCAGCCTGCTTGCACAGAAATAAGCGGGCGGTTGTGCTCCGCATTGGCGCTCGCCGCGGCCCTCGCCCTAAATTCCAGCGGGCTCGGGTGCCTGGCTCGTCGCCTGCTCCGCACCCGCCCGAAGCTAAAGGCGCCGGCGGAGCCGGCGCTACGCCCGCTGAGTATCTGTGCTTAAGGGAGGGTTAGGCTGCCTTCTTCTTAGGCTCTTCGAGCCAGCGCTCGGCGATGAAGGCAAGCAGGGCCCGGTCGAAGTCCAGGCCGCGCAGCTTTTCGGTGGCCGGCCAGGCGGCGCGCACCTCGTCCTGGAGGCGGCGGTATTCGTCCAGGTCCAGGCCCTGGGCAAATTCCCAGGCGCGGGCGGCGAGTTCGGCATTTAGCTTCAAGGGCTTTCTCCACCTAGTACAACGTGTCGCCGGCCCAAATGGATTCACCGGCCGTCGCATCACGCTACGTCCAATCAGCAAGGTCGACTGCCGGGCGGCCGTCCTTCCCCCATGAAACTCCTGTCCCTGCGACTGGCGCTGCTGGTTGGCGCCACCGGCGTGCTGATCGCGGTGCCGACCGTGCTGCTTCTCGGCAGCCGGAGCGCCGCCAATCCGAGCTCCCCAAGGCACGGGGTTGCAGCCAGCGACCAATCTGATGTCAACCCGTTCCGGTCGCATGGGCTTCCGCTGGCGCAGGTGCCAACCCCCTCAGCGACCTCCACCGCCGCTTCAGCCCCGGCAGCCGCGACGCCAAAGCCTGCGGCCACGACCGTAACTCATCCGACGGCCGCGCCCACCCCCCGGCCCACCCCCCGGCCCGCACCCCCACCGCCCGCCGCTGGGCTGCCAAACTTCTCGCACGTGTTCGTGATCGTGATGGAGAACCGCGAGTACAACGCAGTCATCGGCGACCCGGGAGCACCGTATATCAACTCCCTGGCCCGGAGCTACGGGCTGGCGACCAACTACTACGGCGTCTCCCACCCGAGCCTTCCCAACTACCTGGCCCTGACCGCCGGCAGCACCTCTGGTATCACCAGCGACTGCACCGGCTGTTTCGTGAGCGCAACCAACATTGCCGACCAGGTGGAACGCAGCGGCCGGTCCTGGAAGGCTTACATGCAGGACATGCCCTCGGCGTGTTACCTGGGCTCGTCCTACGCGGGCTACGCGCAAAAGCACGACCCCTTCGTGTACTTCACCGATATCCGTAACAACGCTGCCCGCTGCGCTGCGCACGTGGTTCCCTTCACCCAATTCGGGGCGGACCTCAACAGCGGCGCCGTCCCCAACTTCGTCTGGATCACGCCCAGCATGTGCAACGACATGCACGACTGCTCGACCAGCCAGGGCGACGCCTGGCTGAGCAGCGTGGTCCCGGGAATACTGGGCTCGTCTGCCTACCGCAACAACGGCGTGCTCTTCATCACCTGGGACGAGGGCGACAGCAGCGCCGGTTGCTGTGGCGACTCCTACGGTGGGCACGTCGCCACGGTCGTCATCTCGCCGCTGGCGCGCAACGGGTTCCGGTCCGGCGTGGCGGAAAACCATTACAGCCTGCTCCGCACCATCGAGGACGTCTGGCGGCTGGGTCACCTGGGCAGCTCGGGTTGCGCATGCAGCGCCCAGATGCGCGAGTACTTCAGGGCTTCGTAGACAGCCCTCGGATCGGTTCCAGCGAGTCGAGGTCGTCCATTGACGACAGGTCGCCGGGCGGGTCGCCGAGAAAGACATTCTTGATGACCCGCCGGAGGATCTTCCCGTTACGCGTCTTGGGCAGGCGGGGGATGACGTGGACGGCAGCGGGCTTGAACGGCTTCCCCAGCGACCGCTCGACGCTTCGCGACACGGCGGCCGGGATCGCCCCGGCATCCCCACCCGGTTTGGCCACAGCGAAGATGACGACCGACTGGCCCTTGACCGGGTCGGGCACACCCACCGCGGCCGCTTCGGCTACCTGCGTCCCATCGAGGGCCGCGGCCTCGACCTCTGCCGGTCCCACCCGCTTGCCGGCGACCTTGATGGTGTCGTCAGACCGGCCGAGGATGAACCAGAACCCATCCTCGTCGACCAGGGCCCAGTCGCCGTGGACCCAGATGCCCGGCCAGCGCGACCAGTAGGCCTCCAGGTAACGCGCCGGGTCCTGCCAGAACCCCATGGTCATCCCAAGGTAGGGTTGCCGAATGACCAGCTCGCCGACCCTCCCCTGGACGGGCTGGCCCTGCTCGTCGAAAACCGCAGCGTCCACGCCCGGGATCGGCCCGGCAAAGCTGCCAGGCTTGCAGGGTGTCAGGAAATTGCCGGCGAGAATTCCGCCGCCGCATTCCGTGCCACCGGAGTAGTTCATGATCGGGATCCGTTTGCGGCCGACGTTTTCGAAGAGCCAGTGCCAGGCCTCCGGTGTCCAGGGCTCGCCGGTGGAGGCGAGCACGCGCAGCCGTGCCAGCGGGGAGCGCGCCGGCCACTGCTCGCCGGCGGGCATCAACACCCGGACCACGGTGGGGGACAGGCCGAGGTGCGTGACCTGGTGGCGCTCGGCCACTGACCAGATCCGGCCCGGGTCCGGGTAATCGACCGCCCCGTCGTAGAGGACGGCGGTCGCCCCCAGTGTCAGGCTGCCGAAGACCAGCAGCGGTCCCATCACCCAGCCCATGTCGGTCACCCACATGACGCGCTCACCTGCATGGACGTCCATTCCGTACGCCCAGTCCTGGCCGCTCTTGATCGGCAGTCCGGCGTGGCCGTGGATCGTCCCCTTGGGGCGGCCGGTGGTTCCGGAGGTGTAGAGGAGCATCAGCGGCTCGTCCGGTCGCATGGCTTCGGTCGGGGCGACCGGGTGGCTGCCGTCGACCAGATCCTCCCAGCGCAGGTCGCGGGTTGGGTCAAAAGGAACGTCGATCCCAGCGCACCGAACCAGCACAACTCGCAGACCAGGGAGGCCGGCAGCGGCCTCATCAGCCACCGGTTTCATCGCCACCGGCCGATTGCGACGGATCGCCCCGTCGGCGCTGATCAGGACCCGGGCCTGCGCATCCGATAGACGCTGGCGGATGGCCTCCGAGCCGAAACCTGAAAAGAGCGGCACCACGATCGCACCCAGCTTGGTGCAGGCGAGGAGCGCGATCGCGTTCTCGGGTACCAGGGGGAGGTAGATGCCGACCGCGACCCCCCGGCTGACGCCGATCGAGCGAAGTCCGGAGGCGGCCCGTTCCACGTCGGACTCGAGCTGGGCAAAGGTCAGCTGGCGGCGGTCGCCGCGCTCGTTCTCGGCGGAGACGGCGAGCCGCTCGGGTGCCTCCTTGGCGAAACGGTTCACGGCGTGGTCGAAGGCGTTCAAGGTCCCGCCCACGAACCATCGGGTGAAGGGCGCGCCCGCCGAGATATCCATGACTCTCTCGTAGGGACGGCTCCAGGGGACCCCCAGCTCTTTGACCAGGGCATCCCAGAACCACTCCGGCTGAGCCGCCGCCTTTTGACAGAGCTCGGGGTAGCTCGAAAAGCCGTGCCGGGTCAGGAATTCCCAGAGCCGGCTGGACTTCGATTCCTGCTCGCTCGGCGTCCAGGCCGCCGCCGTCATCACGACCTCATCGTATCCCCGGTCCAGAACCCTTCCGGATCGGCGTGTCGGATGAAATCGAGCTCATCATCGCCGGGCGGCTGAGTGGTGGCCAGGTTCGTCGCCGCCTCAAGCGCGAAGCCCGTGGCTGCCTGGACCTCCTGAAGGGAGACGCCCGGATGGAGGGTCTTAACCCGGAACATCCCGCCTTGCAGGTCGAACACGCCCAGGGTCGTGATCAGGGTGGCCGGCCCGCCGCGACGCCGGCCAGGAAAGTGCCCCGGCGACGTGACGTAGGCGACCTTCGGTTGGAAGCGGCGGGGCTCGTGCTCCATGATCAGCACGGTGCGGCCGGCGAGCGACGCGATGTCGCCCGCGCCGCCGCTCCCCGGCAGTCGCACGACGCCATCCCGTGTTCGGGTACGGGTGGTGTTGAGATTGCCGAGGGGATCGATCTCGGCGCCGCCGATGAAGCCCACGTCGACCCGGCCCTGCTGCAAGAGGCTCATCACGTCGATCAGGCCAAGGCACGCGATCGCGCCCGCGATGTTCGGTGGGTCGCCCATGGTGTAGATGAATTGTTCGGCGGGCCGGTCCCGGATGACCCCGTTCTCAAAAAGCCCGATGGCGTGGGGAGCGTGCGTTGCCTTGGCCAGTCCAAAGCCGAGCAAGGGCAGGCGCATCCCGACGAAGACGACCTCGCCATCGCGAATCTCGCGCGCCGCCGCCACCACCATCAGCTCGCGTCGGGTGTAGGTGGCTATGCTCACGGCGCGAAGTTCGCGGCCGCCGCCAGCCGCTGGTCCCGGACGGCAAGCCGCTCGCGTGCCTGCGGGCCCAGGCGCTCGAGGTAAGTGCGACGGTCCGGAATCTCGAGCACCCATTGCCCCAGCCAGGCTGTAAGGCCGTCGACGGTCCGGGACGTGCGATGGTAGTCGAGAAAAGGTTGGAAGTCCCGCCGCCAGTACCCCTGCACCGACGAGGGCAGGGCGCCCCCCGGCTCTTCCACTACGGCGGTCACCAGGAACCCCGGGATAACCGTGCGGTTCGGATCGCTGCGGATCACCTCCTCGGGCACGATCTCCTCGCAGGTGACTATGGTGCGCCGGGCCGCGTAGGCGGCCTCGACTGTCAATCCCAGGTTGCCCCACAGGTGAGCGTTCCCCTGCCGGTCGGCTCGCTGCACGTGGATGATGGCGACGTCGGGCCGGAGCGCGCCCACCGCCAGGACGTCCGGGCCGCCAAATGGGTCGGCGAGCTGGCGTATCCGGGGATGGTCCCGCACGATATCGCCGCCAAAGCCGGTGAAGGTGGGCAGATAGGGCACGCCCATGGCAGCAGCCTTCAGTGCGAGGCCGACGCTGAAGTTGCTGTGGTCTTCCATCGCCAGCGGTCGCGGGATGCCATGCTCGAATGCGCGACGGAATGCGTACCCCGAGCCACCTGCGACGTTGCCTACCCAGGCCGCGATCACCCGAGCCACGGCGCCGGCGCCAATCAGCTGGTCAAAGGCCATGTCGGAGATAGGGCCGATCAGGGTCAGGTCTTTGCGCTCCTGGCGGATGATCTCGTGGACCGCTGCGAACGGGATGCCTGATTCGAGGGCGAGCCCGAGGGCGACCGCGTCACCATCGTGGACCTGTTCGGCGACGGCCTCGCTCAGCGAGCGGCGTTTATCCGTTGGCGGAGAACTCAGCGGTGGCTCCAGGTGGGGGCGCGCTTTTCCAGGAAGGCCGCGATCCCCTCGCTCGCGTCCCGGCTGAAGGCGACCCGTTCGTGATAGATCCGGATGCATTCGTCGAGCCGGGCCAGCACCCGCTCGTCCCGTCCGCTGCGCATCACGCTTTTGATCGCATGAAGCGCGACCGCGCTCCGGCCGGCCAGCTCCTCGGCCAGCTGGGTGGTCTCGCCATCTAGCGCTTCGCCGTGTACCACCCGGGTCACCAACCCGGCCTGCCGGGCGGAGTCCGCGTCCATCTGAAGGCCCATCAACAGTTCCATGGTCCTCCGCCATCCGCAGAGCTCGGGAAACCAGGCAGCGGCGATGGGAGCGAAGGCCGCCAGCCCGATTTCGGGCGTGGCGATAACAGCATCCTCGGCGCAGAGGACCAGGTCACATAGCATGGCCAGTTCCAGGCCTCCACCCAGGGTCAGACCGTGGATGGCCGCGATGGTGACCGGCCCGTATCTGAGCAGGCGGCGGGCATTGATCCGGACCTCGTCGAGCATCTCCGCCACTCGCTCGGTACGGTGATCGCGAACATCGACGCCGGCGGAGAATCCTTTCTCAATACCGGAACGCAGCACAAGCACCCGAACCGATTCGACGTCGCATTCCTCGAGCACCCGGTTGAGGCTCCTCAGGGTAGGGAGATCGAGGATGTTGAGCGGAGGTCGTTCCAGGGTGATCCGTACGATCCCGCCCCCACGGTCGATGCTGAACGTGGCCTCCGCCATCCCGTCGGTCATCGTACTCAGGGCGGCCGGGTTTCGGCCGGCGCGCAACCCGGGTACGGATAGCCTGTCAGATGGTCGCCTGTCCACGATGTCACGAGCCGCTCCGGGAGCAGACCGCGTTTTGCCCGCACTGCGGAGCCCAGCTGAAGGTTCAGCCCGTGCAGGGCGAGGTGATCGATCTCAGCAAAAGGTCCAGCCGGAACGCGTCGATCAAGCCGGCCACGGCGGCCCGCCTCTCCATCGTCCCCGGGCTGGGGCACTGGTATGCGCGATCGCCGATGCGAGGTCTGGCGTTCTTCGCCGCGATCGTTGGGCCGCTCGTGGTGGGAACCGAGCTCGACCTTAGCGTGATCGGCGCGGTGGTGGGTGTGCCTCTCGATGTGGGGGGCTTTGCCCTCTGGGGCTACTGCGCGTTCGATGCTTATCGGACCGCGAAGAAGCGCATCAATCTCGTGACCTGAACCGCAACTCTTCCCTCAACCCTGCGCATTTAATGTGCACGTGATGGCTCGGGAGCGTCGGGTGCTCCTCGTGGAAGACGACCCGGAAATGGTTGCGATCTACTCGGGGCAATTCAGGCGCGATGGGATCCCACTCGAGTTCGCCAGGAGCGGAAAGGACGCCGACAGCTTCGTCCGGAGTCGGGTTCCGGCCCTGGTCCTGATCGACCTGACTCTGCCCGACCTGCCAGGCAAGGATCTGATCGAGAGCTGGGCAGGCGACGAGATGCTCAGCGAGATCCCGATCTGGATTATCAGCAACGCGATGTCGGCAGATAATCCCTGGTGGCACGAGACACCAAACGTACAACGGTACTTCCTGAAGTCGCGGATCGTGCTGGCCAGGCTGAGCCTGGAGATCCGGGCCACGCTCGGCCTACCCTACGGCGAGCGGCTCAACTCCCAGACGGCGAGCTAGTAGCCGTACCGGCTGGTGGCGCTCGCGGACGCGGCCACGGCGGCCGTGATCGACGGGGTGGCAACGTGCCACTTACCGAAGAGGCCTTCCCCCTTGGTGTCGCCCGCTGCCTTGTCCTGCGCGAACGTGTAGAGCGGGTGCCCATTGGCGAGCACCTGCTTGCCGTTGGCACCGTTGAGCACGCTGAAGGTCAGCGTCAACCCGGGCCCGCCTGTCACGTTGTCGGCCGTCGTGGTCAGCGGCGGCCAGGTGCTGGCGCAGGCGCCGGTGCATGCGATCTTGGTCGGCGAATCCGGATCGAAGAAGTAGAGGGTCATGCCGTGGGTGTCGGTGAGGATCGTCTCCGACTTGCCGCCGACCGTCGCGGTCGCGGTCTGCACCACCTGAGTGCCCGAGCCGTTTGGGCTCGAGCCTGTCCCCGCCGTAGAGGCGGTGGAACCGCAGGCGGCCAGAAAAAGCCCGAGCAAGGCCGCCGATGCCTGTGCCGGAACCCGCCAGGAATTCATCCTCACCATATACGGCGGTCGGTTACGCCGCGCCTCACAAAGATAATGGCATCTGATGGCCACGGCGGCGCCTCCGAACCAGGCTCGCCCCGCGGGCGGGGCACTTCGCCTGCTGGACGTGGTGCCGGTGATCGCCGTGACCGTGGCGGGCGTGTTCCTGGTGGTCCTCGCGGTACGCGCCCTGGCGCGACTCAATCCGGCCTTCACCGCCGCCAACCGCGAGACCCTCGCCCTGACCGCCACCCTCATCATCTATCTCGCATTTGCCGCCGGTCTGGCCCTCGCCCTCCGCCGGTTTCCCCACCCCCTCGAAATGCTCGGGGTGCGGAGACCTACGTTGCCCGAGCTGGTCCTGGTCGTGGTCGGGATGGTGCCCTGGTTTGTCTCGATAGGCCTCGTCTCCCTGGGGGTCGCCGCTATTTTCAACCGCGGTCAACCGGTGCCCTCGAACACACGGGAAATCTTCATCCAGGTGCCGCATGGGCCTGGGCTGCTGCTTTATGCGCTGCTCGTCTCTGCGGTCGCGGCGCCGATATGCGAGGAGATCTTCTTCAGGGGCATGATCTTCCGTTACCTGAGAAGGCGATGGCCACTATGGCCGGCCGCGCTGGTGAGCGCGCTCATCTTCGGAGCCGCACACCTGAGCCCCTCGACCAGCCCCTTGATCGTTCCCGTGCTTGCCTTCATCGGGCTGCTTCTTGCCCTTGTCTACGAGCGCACCGGGTCGCTCACCAACAGCATGATGTTGCACGCCCTGAACAACGGCGTCCTGACCACGCTCACCTTTATCGTGATCACGCGTTAGGAGGTCGCGGGGCTAGGCCTCCGGGATGATGGTGACCTTCTGCCTGGGCACGCGGTCGACCAGTACCTCGCAGGGTGCGTTTCGGATCACGTAGTCGGCTATCCTGCCGAGCGGCCCCTCGTTGGGACGATTCTGCAGCGTGATGCCCATCACGATCAGGTCGGTGGCTTCCTCGCGGGCAATCTCCACGATCCGGTGGCCGGCCTGGCGGGCGACGTTGACCTTGGTCCGCGGCTCGATCGCGTGCTGGGTGGCCAAAAAGGCCGCGGCATTCATTGCCTTCTCGATTCGCGGATCGTGGTCGGGCATGACGAGGGGAGACTGGAGCGGAATCTCGTGGACGTAGACGATCAGCATCTCCGCTTCCCGGCCCTGGTTCAGTCGAGCGGCCAGCTCCACCGCCCGGACCGAGGCGCCCAGGTCGATGATCGGAACCAGGATCCTTCGGATCGACCTGACCGAGCGCACGGTGCTGGTGGCGCCGCGCGGCGCCGGCGGAGGCACGCGCAGCATCCAGCCCAGGGTTCCGGCCAGCCCCGAGGTAAAGGCCACTGCGAGCGCGATGCCGAGCGGTGTGAAAGCGAGGTTCACTAGCGGATTCGGGCGGCGGCCTGGAGCCGCCAGGCGCCAAAGGCCAGCATCCCGATGCCGGCCACTGCATAGGGTATGGAGTGCGTCTGCACCAGGTCGCGGACCAGGATGATGGCGCCGGCCGCGACCGCCAGCCAACCGATCGTCTGCGTGTAGCGGCGCGCTTTCACGGAGTGCCCCCGGCCAGCTCCGTCTCAACCATCAGGACCGCTCGAAGAACCGCTTGACCTTTTCCGCGCCGATGGTGGTTGGGCAGATGGTCTGCAGGCCCAGTTCCGCATAGACGTCTTCGCGCGAGGGATCGTAGATCCGGCAAATCACCTGCTTTACGCCGAACAGATACTTGGCAAGCTGGGCCGCCATGATGTTGGTGGTGTCGGCATTGGTGACGGCTACGAAGGCATCAGCCTGGGCGGTTCCCGCCCGGCGCAGGACGTCCTCATCCACGCCCGTGCCGAATACCATTTCCCCGACGAAGTCTTCCCCCAAGCGGTTGAAGGCCGCCTCGCTGAAGTCCACCACCGCGACCTCGTCGCCCTCCCGGCTCAGCTGCCTGGCAAGGTTCGAACCGACCCGGCCACAGCCGACGATCACGGTTCGCATGCCGCCAGCTATTTTACGCGTGGTCCTTGAATCATCCCGCTGGTTTGACAGGAGATGTGTGAGCCGTTTAGGGTCAAATTCGGGCGGGTATATAGCTCCCAGTTCGTCCGGCCTGCGCGGGAAGGCGCGCCGGAGTCGCAATCGCAAGGAGTAATTAGAAATGCCAAAGACCGTCGGAATTGACCTCGGCACCACCAACTCCGTCGTCGCCGTCATGGAAGGCGGCGAGCCGGTCGTCATCCCCAACGCCGAGGGCGGCCGGACCACGCCATCGGTGGTGGCGTTCACCAAGTCCGGAGAACGACTGGTCGGGCAGCTGGCCCGCCGCCAGGCCGCGGTCAACCCGGAAAACACCGTGTACTCCATCAAGCGCTTCATGGGTCGTAAGTACGAAGAGGTCGACCGGGAGCGGAAGATGGTGCCCTACAAGACCATCTCCGGCCAGGACGGCCGGGTGGAGGTCGAGATCCAGGGCAAGCGCTACACCCCCGAACAGATCTCGGCCATGATCCTGCAGAAGCTGAAGACCGACGCCGAGGCCTACCTCGGCGAGAAGGTCACCGACGCCGTGATTACCGTCCCCGCCTACTTCAACGACTCACAGAGGCAGGCGACCAAGAACGCCGGTCAGATCGCGGGTCTCAACGTCATCCGGATCATCAACGAGCCGACGGCGGCCTCGCTCGCTTACGGCCTGGACAAGAAGGAGAACGAGAAGATCCTCGTCTTCGACCTGGGAGGTGGCACCTACGACGTGTCAGTCCTCGAGGTCGGCGAGGGTGTCTTCGAGGTCAAGGCCACCAATGGCGACACCCATCTTGGCGGTGATGACTACGACCGCCGTCTGGTCGACTACATCGCCGATGAGTTCAAGAAAGAGCAGGGGATCGACCTTCGCAACGACCGGCAGGCCCTCCAGCGACTGACGGAGGCGGCCGAGAAGGCCAAGATCGAGCTGTCAAGCCGGGTTGAGACCGAAGTCAACCTGCCGTTTATCACGGCGGACCAGACCGGGCCCAAGCATCTTGCGATGAACATCGCCCGAGCCAAGTTCGAGCAGCTGACTGCCGACCTCACGCAGAAGTGTGTCGAGCCGTTCCGCAGCGCGCTCAAGGACGCCGGGCTCGATGCAGGTGACCTCAACGAGGTGATCCTGGTGGGGGGCGCCACCCGGATGCCCGCCATCCAGGAGCTGGTCAAGAAGCTGGCCAACGGCAAGGAGCCGCACAAGGGCGTCAACCCCGATGAGGTGGTTGCCGTCGGGGCGGCCATCCAGGCCGGCGTGTTGAAGGGCGAGGTCAAGGATGTCCTGCTCCTCGACGTCACGCCGCTGTCGCTCGGAATCGAGACCCTGGGTGGCGTTATGACCAAGCTGATCGAGCGGAACACCACCATCCCCACCTCGAAGAGCCAGGTGTTCTCGACGGCGTCGGATAGCCAGCCGTCAGTAGAGATCCATGTCCTCCAGGGTGAGCGCGAGATGGCCTCTGCCAACAAGACGCTAGGCAAGTTTCATCTTGACGGAATTCCACCGGCGCCCCGGGGCGTGCCGCAGGTCGAGGTCACATTCGACATCGACGCCAACGGCATCCTGAACGTGCGGGCCAAAGACCTGGGCACGGGCAAGGAGCAGAAGGTAACGATCACCGCCTCCACCACCCTGAACAAGGACGAGGTGCAGCGGATGGTGAAGGACGCCGAGGCCCACGCCGAGGAGGACCGCAAGCACCGTGAGGAGGTCGAAGCCCGCAACCAGGCGGACAGTCTTGTCTACCAGGCTGAGAAGCTGCTGGCCGACAACGCGGACAAGATCGACAGCGGTCTCAAGGACGAAATCCAGGGCAAGATCGAACCCGTCAAGCAGGCCCTCAAGGACAACGATGCCGCCCGCATGAAGTCGACCAGTGACGAGCTCGCCCAGTCCATGCAAAAGGTGGGCGAGCAGATCTACCGCCAGGCCCAGGGGGCCGCGGCCGGCGCGCAATCCGCGACCGGGACCGAGGGTCCTTCATCGGGAGGCGGCGGCAAGGGTCCAGAGGGCGACGTCGTCGACGCGGATTTCAAGGAGGTCTGAGGACCAGGCCGGGTAGATGCCATTCCGTGCTGACCGTCTGACCGAGAAATCCCAGGAGGCGATCCAGCAGGCGCAGAGCCTTGCCTCGGAGGCCCAGCACCAGGAGATCCTGCCCGAGCACCTCCTGCTCGCCCTCCTGAAGCAGAAGGAGGGGACGGTACCGGCGCTGCTCCAGAAGCTGTCGGTCGCTCCGCAGGCCCTGATCGTCGAGCTGACCAGCTACCTGGAAAAACAGCCCAAGGTGTATGGCGCCGAGACCTACATCGGTCAGCGCGTGCGCAAGATCCTGGACGCGGGCTGGTCCGAGATGGAGCGTCTCAAGGACGAGTACCTCTCCACCGAGCACATCCTGCTGGCCATCGCGGAGGAGACGAGCAGTGAGGCTGCCCGCATTCTTCGACGGGCCGGCGTCACCCGGGAGAAGGTCTTTGAGGCGTTGACCCAGGTTCGAGGCGCCACCCGGGTCACGGATGCCGAGCCCGAGTCGAAGTACGAGGCATTGGAGAAATACTCGCGTGACCTGACCGCGCTCGCCCGGCAGGGCAAGCTCGACCCGGTGATCGGGCGCGAGGAGGAGATCCGTCGCGTTATCCAGGTGCTCTCGCGACGGACCAAGAACAACCCGGTCCTGATCGGCGAGGCGGGCGTCGGGAAGACCGCCATCGCCGAGGGCCTGGCCCAGCGGATCGCGCAGGGCGATGTGCCCGAATCCCTCAAGAACAAGCGCGTCGTCGCGCTCGACCTGGGGTCGTTGATCGCCGGCACCAAGTACCGGGGCGAGTTCGAGGACCGCCTCAAGGCCGTGCTCAAGGAGATCGAAAACTCGAGCGGGCAGATCGTCCTCTTTATCGATGAGCTGCACACGCTGGTGGGAGCCGGGGCGGCCGAGGGCGCGATGGACGCATCCAACCTGTTGAAGCCCGCGCTCGCGCGCGGTGAGCTGAGGGCCATCGGCGCCACCACTCTTGACGAGTACCGCAAGCACATCGAGAAAGATGCCGCCCTGGAGCGCCGGTTCCAGCCGGTCATGGTGGACCAGCCGACTGTGGACGAAACGATCTCGATCCTGCGGGGTCTCAAGGAACGGTACGAGGTTCATCATGGGGTGAAAATCCTGGACGCTGCCATCGTGGCCGCGGCCGTCCTCTCTCAGCGATACATAACCGACCGTTTCCTCCCGGACAAAGCGATTGACCTGATCGACGAAGCCGCATCGAGCCTGCGGATGGAGATCGACAGCCTGCCTGCCGAGCTTGATGCCATCGAGCGCCAGATCCGGCAGCTCGAGATCGAGCGACAGGCACTGAAGAAGGAGGAGGACCGCGCCTCCAGGAGCCGGCTGGCCGCGATCGAGAAAGAGCTGGCCAACCTCCAGGAGCAGAGCGGCAGCATGCGGGCGCGCTGGCAGCAGGAGAAGGAGCTGATCCAGAAGATCCGAGAGGTAAAGGCGAAGCAGGAACAGGTCCGGCTCGATGCCGAGCGCGCAGAGCGGATGGCCGACTTCGAGAAGGCGGCTCGCCTGAAATACGGCGAGGCGATCGAGCTCGGCAAGCAGCTCGACCAGCTGAACACCCAGCTGGCCCAGCTACAGAAGGGTCAGCGGATGCTCAAGGAAGAGGTCGACGAGGAGGACATCGCGCGCATCGTCTCCCGCTGGACCGGCATCCCGGTGCAAAAGATGCTCGAGGGCGAGGTGCAGAAGCTGATCAAGATGGAGGAGCGGCTGCACGATCGGGTGGTCGGCCAGGACGAGGCGGTTACGGCCGTCGCCAACGCAGTCCGCCGTGGCCGGGCCGGGCTTTCCGATCCAAATCGACCAATCGGGTCGTTCATCTTCCTCGGTCCCACGGGTGTCGGAAAGACCGAGCTGGCCCGGGCGCTCGCCACCTTTCTCTTCGACGACGAGCAGGCGATGATCCGGATCGACATGTCCGAGTATATGGAGAAGCACACGGTTGCGCGCCTGGTCGGCGCGCCTCCCGGCTACGTCGGTTATGAGGAGGGCGGCCAGCTGACCGAGGCGGTCCGTCGCCGTCCTTACAGCGTGATCCTGTTCGACGAGATCGAAAAGGCCCACCCGGACGTCTTCAACATCCTGTTGCAAATCCTGGAGGATGGCCGCCTGACCGATGGCCAGGGTCGCACCGTCGATTTCAAGAACACGGTGGTGATCATGACCTCCAACCTGGGCACGGCTGTCCTGCAAGACCCGAGCTTGCCCGAGGCCGAGAGGCGACGCCTGGTAATGGACGCGGTCCGGGCGCATTTCCGGCCGGAGTTCCTCAACCGCGTCGACGACATCATCATCTTCAAGCCGCTGAGTCGCGAGCAGATCTACAGGATCGTCCAGATCCAGCTCGAGGCATTGCGCAAGCGCCTTGCCGAGCGGCGGATCACCCTGGCCCTGACGCCGGCCGCTCTCGAGATGATCGCCAACGAAGGCTACGACCCGACTTACGGGGCGCGTCCTCTCAAGCGTGTCATCCAGCGCCGCCTGCAGGATCCGCTGGCTCTCGAGATCCTCAACGGCGCGTTCATCGAGGGCGACACGGTCGAGGTGGATGCCCAGGATGGACAGCTGCTGATGCGCAAGGCGCGCAAGCCGGAGCCCGCGGCGGTCTCGGCCTCGTAAGGAGCCCGGTACAATAGCCGGGCGCTGCGAGCCGCCTTAGCTCAGCGGCAGAGCAATGGTTTCGTAAACCATGGGTCCGGGGTTCGAATCCCCGAGGCGGCTTCCCTTTGAGTCACGCCATGCGTGACCAGGCGCCGTTGCCCTCAGCGGTCCGCCGCTCCGGGAGGTGCGCCTCGTGATAGACCCTCCCCTGGTACGGTATGGCGGCCGCGTTTCGGCCAAAGTACCCACCGCACCTGGCGCATTTCGGCGCCTCCTCCAGGGGCTCCTCCTCTGGGCGTAACCGCCCCCACCAATCCCTGGCCTTCTCGAGCGAGTCGAAGGACGGAATGGAGCCACTCGCCGGGTCGCGCGCGGCGCGAAGATCCGGCTCCGTCTCGTAGATCCGCCATTTGCCGGTCTTCAACCGCCGGGCCTGGCTCCGGTTGGGGGTCACACCGGAGACTACGTTCGGGATTCCGCATATTTGACAGTGGTTGTATCGCTAAACTAATCTGGGCGCTGAGGCTTTTTCTAACCCGACCGGCGCCGGGGCATGAGGTGAACACGCAGAGCTCGAGCCTTCTCCCACTACTGACGGATGACCAGCGCCAGGTGCTTGGGGACCTGTATCGGGAGAATTTCGCGCGCGTCCTTTCCCTCTGCCGCAGCCTGCTCCGCAGCCCGGAGGATGCCGCGGACGCGGCCCACGAGGTCTTTGTCAAGGCGATCGGCGGCCTGCAGCCGGGTGCCAGCGCCGAAAGCGCTCGATCGTGGTTGCTGACGGTCGCGCGCAATCACTGCCTTGATGTCCTGCGCCGCCGTCACCGGCTGGGCAAGGCCATGATTACTGTCCAGGCGGAATGGGAGAGCGCCGCCGATCCTGAGATGGCGATCCTCGATCGCCAGGTGGTTGGCTCGATCTTCCGGCAGCTGCGCTTACGTGAACGGCAGGCACTCTGGCAATCGGCAGTCGAGGGGCGGCCCCTGGCTGAGATCGCCACCGACCTTCGACTCAGCTACATGGCGGCGGCTCAGCTCCTCCACCGGGCCCGGCGTCGGGCCGCACTGGTAGCCGGCAAGGTGGCAGCGTTCGTCGGCCTTGTCCAGCTGGCGCGAGTGGCCAGGCGAGCGACACTGGCTGGATCCGGGAGTCATCACCTGCTGGCGGCTGCCGTGCTGCCGCTGGTGCTGGCGACGGTCACGGTCTCGAGTTCCCCGGCACGGATACCCATGGCACCGCCCCTCTCGGCATCGCCAGGCAGCGCAACCGCCGGCGGGCAGCCCATTAGCCCCAACGGGGACGGAGCGGCGGGTTCATCCCCAGGGGCCGGTGTCAGCGCCTCGGAGGGGCCTACTCCGGTCGGCCTTCCGCCGCAGGCCGCCACGACGCTCAGCTCTGCCACCTCCGTCCTGGGCAGATCGGCCGGCCAGCTCTCATCGATCATGGGAGCGTTGCCGGCGCCTCCAGCCACCCTCCCAACGGTCGTCCCGTCGGCGTCACCCCTGCCCATTCCACCGCCGGTTCCGACGCCTGGGGGGTGACCTCCGCCGGTAGAATGGGCCCGGCGGGCGCCCGGCCCGCGAGGAGGAAGCCATCGACGACAAGCCCCTATCGGTTTCTATGAGGTCGTACCTGAGGCCTGCCGACGTGGCTGGGAGCGTGGCCCTATTAGCCCTGGTGATCACCTTCGGAGCGGTGGTCGTATACGGATTCGGCCACCGAGCCGGGCCGGTCAAGGCGGCTCCAGCCAACAGCCAGCCGGCAGGCTCGCTTGCAGCACCCACCCCCGCAGTCGGCCTCGAGCCAACCGCGGTTCCTCAGCCGGCGAGCAACGGGACCACCGCGCTCAGTCCGCATCCCAGGGTGGCGACCACGGCAAGCCACGGTCCGAGAGGGACCGGGTCCCCGCAACCCGCTGCCACGCCGTCGTCGGCGCCCACCGATTCCGGGCAGCCCACTCCAAGCCCAGCACCCAGCCCCAGTCCCACCGACAGCCCAACCCCAACGCCGACCCCGACCCCGACCCCAACCCCCACGCCGTCGGCGACCTGACCGAAACCGAGCCGGCTCGCACCTAGCCCAGTGGCAGCGAGGTCTGGATAGCCGGGCCCTGACCCGGGTCAGAACCGAGCTCCGAGCCGGGCGTACGCCGGACGCTGGCGGCGGCCACCGTCTGCTCGGAGTCGAGGACGTGGACTCCAGCAAAGCCCTCCTTGTCCAGGAGGGGAAGCGAGCGCACGAGCAGGTCGCGCTGAAAGCTCACCGAATCGGCCGGGACCGATCGGTCCGCCCGCCTGCCATTGCGGCTGCGGTAGACCGCCTCGGGCAGGTTCAGTACGACAGCCACCGCCGGGCGGCGCTGCCTGCGCGCGATTGTCAGCAACACCGCTCGGGACTGCGGTTTGACGTTGGTGGCGTCGACCACCGTCAGACGGCCGGCCCGCAGCCGCCTTCGGACGATGAAATGCAGCAGCGCGAAAGCATCCGCCGTGGCATCCTGGGCGTTCTCATCATCCGCCACCAGGGCCCGGCAGGCGTCGGAGCTGACTACCTCTGTCGAGCGAAAATGCTCGCGGGCGAAGGTGGACTTGCCTGAGCCTGCGGGACCGATCAGGACCACCAGCGCGTCTTGCGGGATGTCGATGCTCAATGTGGCAGGTCCCCCGGGTCCGGTT
>VBDY01000111.1 GCA_005882775.1 Chloroflexota bacterium
TCCATTGGAGGTCGTCTACGAAGAACAGTATCGGTCCCTCCAGCCCCAGCAGCGAGCGATGAGCCGCCTCGAACATCCGCAACGGTTCGAGCGGGCGATCGTTGGCTTGAGCTGTTCCGAAAAGCGCTGCCTCCAGCCGTGCGCCCGCGCCCGATACCTTCACTAGCTCGCGGAGCAGATCTCCCGCGGCGGCCAGGGGCACCTGCGACCCGGTCTGATACCCGACCATGCTGAGTTGGCGACTCGATACTTCGCGCCCGCGCAGCTCGGCGAGCAGGCGTGTCTTTCCCGACCCCGGGACCCCATTGACCAGCGCCACGGCCGGCCTGCTCTCGCGCTTGGCCTGCGAGCAAACGGCTTCCAGCCGGCCCAGCTCGTTTCCCCTTCCAACGAAACCGGACGCCATCGATAAAGCCTAGCGCTGCCGGGCGCTCTCGCGGTCGGTTGCGGAGGGAGGACC
>VBDY01000112.1 GCA_005882775.1 Chloroflexota bacterium
CTGCGCCAGCGAGCTGTGCGTGTTCTTGTGGTTGAAGGAGATGGTTCCCTTCGCCTTGAGCACCCCGGTCTGGGCGACCTCCATCTCCTTGTATTCCATGCCGGTCGGCAACCGCAGGATCACCCGCTGTTCATCACCGGTGGCCGGAACCACAAGCGGCTGAGAGGTTGTCTCGAAGTGGTCGGGCACAACCATCTTCGCCCGACGCTTGTCCTTGTCGAACTCGAACTGGATGTCCACCAGGTGCGGACCCTCGACCTTGGTCACGATCGACGCCAGGACTTCAAACCAGGGGCCGCCCGCCTGACCGGTCAGGATGGTGGCGATCGCGTTCACCTGCTCCGGGTTCGCCTTCTTGTCGACAAAGGCGACCACGGTCCCGTTGCCCTCGTGCAGGGCGCCCGGCCAGTGATAGATCACGGCAAATTTCAAACCGCTCAGGCTGATCGCATCGAAGTTGCCCTCGCGGATGTTCATCCCGAGCACTCCCTCGCATCCCTTGAATGGGCTCGGGAACCCGGTGGTATCGCACGAACAGGTCGCCGCACAGTTGCAGTTCTTGAGGTACTCGCCTTTCATCCGCCACGCCATCGCCTCTCTCCTCCTTTACACGTGACCGCCCATCACGGAGGGCGGTGATCCGCCGGACAGCCAGGTCAGCAATTCTGGATGCGCAAGAACCGCGAGGCCAAGACCGGCCACGAGCGTTCCCGCCACCCTGGTCAGGACAGCGCCGTGCCGCCAGTTCTTCTCGGCAAGGAACACCAGTGTCAGGGCAACCATCCATATCAGATTCATCAGGCCGACCACGACCAGCACAGCCATCAGGGCCCAGCAGCAGCCGAGACAGTAGGCGCCGTGCGAGATGCCGGCCAGGAACGCGGACCGACTGCCGCCGCCAAAGTCGTGGTCGAGGATAAAGCCGAACGGGGTGCGGCACGCCCGCAGGCACTTCCTTTTCCACCGTGTGAATTGGTATCCGCCGGCGAGCAGCAGAATCGCGCCCGATACCGCGATCAGTGCGGGCGATGGTTGGGCCTGCGCCGCCATGCTCCGCACCGCCACCAGGACGGCGAGCGGAATCAGTCCGATGGCGGTCCAGACGGTCAGATAGCCCAGGACGAAAGCCACCGTCGGCGCCCAGCCCTCACCGCGCTTTCGAACGATTGCTCGATGTGCAAGCACGATAGGGGCAATGGTCGGAAACATCATGGCCACCATCATCGAGAGCCACATGCCTAGGAATATCGGCGCCGTCAGGTCCATCGCCATCCGGGTGCCGACCTGTCCCAGCCCAGTAGCCATGGCGGCCGCGCCAGCCGCCTGGCGAGCCGTCAGCCCCCATGCAATCGCAGCCAGCACGAGCAGGACGCCGACCGTGGCCAGGGTAACTCGACGCTCGAGCAGGCCCATGGCGTTCCGTGGCGTGTCCTGCCGCGCCAGAGGGCGAGCCTGCGCCGATAGAGTCATGACGGATCTCCCCAATTGCAAGTCGGATCCACTCGGTTCCCCTTCCTCGGAGCCCCCGGTAGCGTAGCGCGAAGGGGCAACACTCGGCGTGCTCTAACCCCATATGCACGCCCGCCCAGAGTGTGGAATGACCGAAATATCTGACGCATTGATCCGCGACATCCAGGCGGCGATGGGTGCCCTCGTGCGCCAGCAGCGCCCGGGACTGTCGCACGAGGTGGTGCAGCTCGATATGCCGATCGGCCAGATGAAGACGCTATTCATTCTCTGGACGGCAGGAAAGCCTCAGACCATGGGGCAGTTGGCGCACGCGCTGGACGTCAGCCTGGGGACCGTGACTGGCCTCATCGATGGCCTGGTCCAACGGGGCCTGGCTCGTCGCGAGGAGGACCCGACCGACCGGCGCCAGAAGCTCGCCAGCCTTACCCCGACGGCGGAGACCCGCCTCCTGCGCATGGAGAAGGGGAGAAGCCTGGTTATCCAGCGCCTGCTGCGTCGCATGCAGCTCGACGACCTCCGGGCCTTACGCCAGGGACTCGTCGCGCTGGCCGCTGCAGCGGGATCCTCCGCGTCAGCGCGAGCTCGAAGCATCGAAAAGGAGTCGAAACTCCGCATCGCGGTTCACCAGCGCGCGCTCGAATCGGGCGCTCGACACCATGCTTGACGACGCGCAGGCCCGTCGCTTTGCAGCCGGTGGCGGTCACTAAGGCATCAGCCGAACCATCAGGCCCGTGCCTTATGGGCGACCTTCCCCTGCTGGAGGATCCGGATGGCGTTGCCGAAGGGGTCGCGGACGCCCATGTCGGTGCCGTAGAAGTGGTCGGTGGGCTCCTGGGTAAAGTCAGTGACGCCGCGCGACTTGAGGGTCTCGTACAGGCCCCGGATGTCGTCCGCCTTGAACACGAGCCCTCCCAGCGCGCCCTTCGTGATCAGCTCGCGGAGCTGGGCAGCGGTGGCTTCGTCATGCACCGGCGGGCCCGGCTCCTCGAGGGAGATCTCGGTGACGTCGCCAGGGACGCGCACCGTCAGCCAGCGGTAGGAGCCCTGCTTGACGTCCTGTCCTTTCTCCAGCCCGAGCTTGTTGACGTAGAAGTCGAGGGCCTCGTCTTTGTCGAGGACCATGATGGAGGTGACGTTCAGCTTGATCATCGCTTGTTTTCTCCTTTACGAGACTTGATGGGGATGATCCTCATGCTAGGAGGCCGTCTCCGCGGAGGCGTCTCCAAAACTGCTCGATCGCCGCGCCACCCCCGCCGCCACCACCGGCCGCATCGCCCACATCTGGTAGCAGTTGGGGGCCACCATCGGTCCATTCCCCACGCGATAGCTCGACGGCGTCTCGCCGACGATCTCCCGGAACGTGCGGCTGAAGGTCCCCCGGCTCGTGAAGCCGACGTCGAAGCAAATGTCGGTGACGCTGAGGTCGGTCTCGCGCAGCAGGAACATCGAGCGCTCCACCCGCCGCCGCTGCAGGTAACGGTGCGGCGTCTCCCCGAAGGCGGCGCGGAAGCTGCGGATGAAGTGCGCCTCGGAGAGGTGGGCCACCGCGGCCACAGCGCGAACGTCGAGCGGCTCGGCGTAGGAGCGGTCCATGGCGTCGCGGGCGCGCAATAGGCGCCGGTTCAAGTCCTCGACTTCCCGGCTCACGATGCAAATGGATCAACCAGGTGGCGGAGGACCTGGATGGACCGAAAACACGATGACCTCATGCAACGCTGTACCGTCCACCTGAATTGCAAAGCAGCCAGGACCAGCAGTGCTCAACCAGCCGGGCCATGCTCTCCAGGAGGGAGACCCAACGGCTGCCGGCAGCTCCAGCCCGCCCTCAGGCCTGTGGACAGCCGAAACCACCGCCACGCCGTGTGAGCTTTCTTTAGCAATTGTGTTCGCCAGACCGGTCGGTGGCGTATCGGCCAGTGTGATCCTCAATAGGCCGTCACCACCCAATTCGGAGCCTCGTACCGACAGCGATCCGGTGTACTTGGAGTCCACCATGAGAATTGCCACCTGCCCGTCCGAGTACCAGCTCGTTTGTCCACCCAGATACACCGGCCCAGACCCAAACCCCAATGTGCCGGTTGAGTCGGCTGGGCAGCTTGCCGATTGGCCAGTGCTCGAAGGGGAACATCCGGCCACGAGCAAGGGCGCGACCATGCCGGCGATCGCCAGACGCCTAATCCGGCGCACTCCATGAGAATATAGACCGGCTCTAAGCCTCAACCCTGGCGACCCCGGACCTCTACCTGGCCGGCTCGGACGCGAGCCTCGAGGCGCAGCTGTGGATAGGTCGCGGGCCCGCGGCGCACCGAGCCGTCGCTCAACCGGAACCGCGAGCCGTGCCATGGGCAGGTCACGACTCCATCCTTAGTCTCGCCCTCTGACAGCGGCCCGCCGGCATGAGAGCAGGTGTCTTCCATGGCATAGACATCTCCGCCTTCGCGGTAGAGCAGTACGGCACGTCCATCGACCTTGACTTTCTGCGGCTTGCCGGGCGTCAGATCAGAGAGCCTGCTCACCGAGGTCCATTCCGGTGGCCCCGCCTTCCAGGCGTTGTGGTCGACCATCAGGCCTCGACCGAATACCAGCTCGCCGCCTAAGTACGCGGCCCCAAGGCTGACCAGCCATCCCAGCAATCCGAGGCTGCGCCCCGACCGCCGCCTGCCGCCGAGCCGGGCAGCCAGCGAACCGATCTGCAACAGGAGCCCGCCGGTGTTAACGAGACCGTGGAGGAGGGCGAGTCGCCGCTCGCGTCCGTGCGTGACCGTCCAGTCGGCGACTCCGGTTACGGCGGCGCCCAGTGCGGCTGAGGATCCGAACCCGCTCATCACCGCGGCCGCGTCGTCCATTTCCAGGAGATCGAGCAAGACTGAGGCAGTCCAGAAGCCTAGAGGTAGGTCACTCAGGACAGGGTGGAGCGCGTGGCCGAGCCAGCGCCCATGCAAAAAATCCATCACGCCGGTTTGCTCGGCCTTCGTCACGAGCGGCTGGATTGCTTCGGTCAAGCCCTGCTGGGTGGCTTCCAGCCAGGTCATCCCCTCGAGCTTACCGAGCGCTTTTACAGCAGGAGACTCCTGCATGGTGGCCGGACGTGCCGTGTCCATCAACTGACTCGATCTCGCCCGGTTGTTGGTCATCGTTCGCCCTCAGCCAGTCGGGCGCGGGCCTTCTCCTGACCATCCCGTGGCAGCGCCTCGATTTTTGTGCCTTGAGCCTGGCAACAGTGCCCGTCCTTCTGAGCGTGTTCCGTCCAGGTGCGACCGTCGCAGCACCATCCCTTGCTCGTATCCAACCGCTCCGTCATACCAATTGCCTCCTTGCGAGCGGCCCATCCCCAGCCGCAGCCTGCAATTATCGTTATCAACATGAATGATAGCATTGCTAGCATCATCAAACGAGAATCGGACCAGTATCCGCCGATCGACGACTATGCGCTGGTCGGTGACCTGCATTCGGCGGCGTTGATCAGCCTGCACGGATCGGTCGACTGGCTCTGCCTGCCCAGGTTCGACAGCCCCTGGATATTCGGCCGGCTTCTCGACTGGCGACGCGGCGGTTGTCTCGAGCTCGCTCCTCTACACGACGCCGCTGTTGCCCGTCATTACCATGTCGACTCCAATGTCCTGGAGACAATCTGGCGGCAGGGGAGAGGTCAGCTCCGAGTCGTCGACTTCATGCCGCTGGTGCAGACCCGTTCCAAGGCCCCCCGGAGCCTGCGGCTCGTTCGCCTGCTTCAGCCTCTGCAGGGAACGATCGACTGCCAGGTCGTCTTTCAGCCTGCAGTCGACTACGGGCGACGACGGGCCAGGTTCAAACACGAGAATGGGCTGATCAGTGCAACCTGTCCCGGGGGCAAGGTGGTGCTGCAGTATCCAGCGAACTTTCGCGCCGACCTTCGAGACGGGACTGCTGTGCTGACCGGCCAGTCGGTTCCCGGCCAGCCCTCCGCCTTTCTCCTTCACTTTATGGAGGACGGCAGCACGCCCGCGATTCAGCCGTATGCGCAAGCGGTGTCATGGGCGGAGGCTACCGACGCCTATTGGCGCGCCTGGCTCGGCAAGTGCCGGTACAGGGGGCGCTTCGTCGAGCAGGTTCGGCGCTCGGCACTGGTCCTCAAGCTGATGCAATACCAGCCCTCGGGCGCTTTCATCGCTGCCCCCACCACATCACTGCCTGAGCGGATCGGCGGCTCGCTCAACTGGGACTACCGTTTCGTCTGGCTGCGTGACATGGCCGTCCTGGTCAACGCGCTCCATGGGTTTGGCTTCTACGAGGAGGCCGAGCAATTCATGGGTTGGCTGGAGAATCTGTCTACCAACCGGCCCGACGAGCTGCAGCTGATCTATCAGGTTGATGGCTCGCCCGATGTCAAAGAGCACGTCCTCGACCACCTCGAAGGCTACCGCGGCTCGCGGCCAGTGCGGATCGGCAATGCGGCATACAGCCAGGTACAACTCGACATCTACGGCGAGATCCTGGAGGCCGCCCACTCGTCGTGGCGGCACACCGGTCGCCTGGGCCGGGCCACCCGCAAACTGCTGCTTGCTCTGGTCGACCATGTGATCGCCCACTGGGAAGACGAAGACTCCGGGATCTGGGAATCACGTCAGCGCAAGCGTCGCTACCTCTATTCCCAGGCGATGTGCTGGCTCGCCCTGGACCGCAGCCTGCGGATGGACCGTTCCCTCCGGATGGGTGTCCGGCGCCGACGCGCCGCGGCCAAAACAAGAGCGTCGATCAAGCAAACAGTTTTGCGGCGAGGCTATAACCAACAGCTAGGCGCCTTCACTCAGGCGCTCGATGACGACGTGCTCGATGCGACCGGACTGACGGTACCTCTGACGGGCATGATCCGCGCAAATGATCCGCGGGTTTTATCGACAGTAGATGTCCTTCGCGAGAAGCTAACGGTAGACGGCTTTCTCTATCGCTATGCCGGCGAGAAGTCCGAGTTTGGGCAGAACGAGGGCGCGTTCCTGACCTGCTCCTTCTGGATGGTGGATGTCCTCGCCCAGATGGGGCGGCAGGCTGCGGCGGAGGCACTTTTCAGCCGTATCACGACGGCGGCGAACAGCCTCGGGCTGTTTGCCGAAGAGTTCGACCCCCAATCGCAAAACATGCTCGGCAACTTCCCGCAAGCCCTTACCCACCTGGCACTGTTGGGGGCGGTTCTCAACCTCGATCCGGACTCGGCCGGGGTCAGGGAAGGACGAAGACGACGCCTTCCATGGCCGCCGGGTATTCGGAGCTCCCAAGCCTGGCTTGCACCCGCTTGAGCTCGCTGTTCCAGGTCGCATGCGCGTCGCAGAAGTAGGGATAGATACCGGCCTTATCGAATGTGTAGGATGCATGCCCATTTGCCGGGACGACGAATTTGAGCTGGATGCTCACGCCCGGGTCCGTGAGGACCGTGTGGGCGTCGCCGTCAAGGTTGGTCCAGGTGACCTGGGTACCCTGCCTGACCGCGATGAGGAGCGGCTCGAAGCGGTCGGCGGAGGGCATTACGATCTTTGCCTTCCCGGCGGCGAGTGGTAAGGTGTCGCCCGCCACGAGGATGACTCCGTACATCGAGATGGGATACGCGTCGGCTCCCTTCTTGGCCTTGATCAACCCGGTCGTCCGGTCGTAATCGGAGTGCGCATCGCAGTAGTAGCCGTAGATCCCAGGCTGGCTGAAGGTCAGTTTTGCCGACTTGCCCGGCTCGACAAGCAGCTTGAAATCGACCGGATCGGTCGGCATCGAAACGACCGTATGGGCATCGGCATCCTGGTTGGTGAATGTCACCGTCCCTCCGGAAGCGATTTCGAGGAGGAAGGGCTCAAAGCGGTCGGCCTTTGGGATCGTGACCGTTGCCGTGCTCGGCATGCCAGCCGCGCTTCCATTGTTTGATCCACTCGAGCTGCCACCACAGGCGGTGAGGATGCCAACCGAGACGAATAAGGCCAGGGCCAAAACGCGATGGGTTGTCGACAGAATCTTCATGCGAGCGCTCCTCAGATCAGAATTTGAGACGAGTATCCCGTGTGCCGTCTCCTTCTCTAGGTGCCACGGGTCCTGATCTGAATGGGTCGAAGGTCCTGCCCTGGTCAAGGCGCTCTTCATTCTCCTAGGGCTGCGGGGTGGTCTTGATCGGAAGTACGGCGTCGTAGGAGGTGCTGGCCGTTTCTACTACCACCGTCACCGTCCACTTCCCGGCCAGCGAAAGCCTGGTGCCTTCCGCGCTGTAGATCCCTTCTCCGAGACCGCGCAGTTCGAGGACGGATTCGCCGATCTCTGGGCGGGCAGGAAGGTCGAAGAGCAAGAAGAGCCGCGCCCCGCTCACCGGCCCGCCCGTCTTGTAGTCGCGGACCGTGACTGCGAACCGGTTCAGGCCAGGATACCCTGGGGCGACGTCAAGCTTGACCCGAACGGCGGTGCCGTAGTCGACCCCTTCCACGACGACGTGCGGAAGATTCTGGGCCGCGGCCGCTTGAGCGAAGCTGGGTGGCGGCAGCGTAGTGAGGAACGCTGCGGCGACCATGATCCCGGCCGCCAGCGCCAGCTCTCCTCGGGATACCCAACGCAGGCGTGGAATACCCGCAACGCCCAGTCGCACGTAGCGCCAGCGGTTAGTCGCGTTCGACCAGCTGCCGACTTCATCGATCCCACGAATCACTCCCGTCAGGATCATGGCGGCAAAGGCGAAGCCAGCGACTCGAGAGAAGCGGCCTACGGCGCGTGCCTTGTCAACGGTTGGCAGGCCGCGGATTCCGATGAGCACGGCTGCCAGCCCCCCGATCCACACGGCGTAGCTCATCACGTGCAACCAATGGGCCGGAATCATCAGCCACGCGAGCGGGCTCGCGGCGGCGTGGCTCATGGCCGCGTTGGCCAGCATGGCGACGGCGCCGAGCACGGCACAGATTCCGAGCGCAACCCGGCGACGATTCCCCTGCAGTCTCCAGGCGGCGAGTGCCGCTAGGCCGGCCGCCAGGATTGGCAGGACCACGAGCTCCATCCCCCGCGCCAGCGACGTGCTCAGGAAAAGCGACCAGTCAACGCCGGCATTCTCACGCGCGGCCTCGGCGACCATGAGCGCCCCGATGAGGGCAAGCACATCGCCGCCACCGACCACGAGCAGTACTGCGAGGGAGAAATCCTGGAGGGCCAGCAGGTCGACCCAGGCGCCGCCGAGGAGAAGCCCATAGCCGGCATCCAGACCCCATCGACCTGTGACCCCGAGCGGTGACGGTGGGGCAGCGGGAGGGGGGATGGCCAGTGGGATTGGTGGCAGTGGCTGGGCCCCGACCGCGAAGGCGAAGGCGCCGGTGGCCGCGTGACCGTCAGTCGCGGAGACGGTGCGCCAGCTCACAGTGTAGACGCCGTCGCCGAGGGGAGGGAGGGCGATAGCGACGGTCGTCCGAGCCCCCCGCACCGGTGACACCGGGCCGCCGGCAACCTGGCGACCGGATGTGTCGAGGATCTGCACTCGCGACAGCTTTGGATCCGGCGCCTCGGTGAACATGATGAGGACCGCGCTGGGCGCGTGTGCCAGCCTGGCTCCATCGGGTGGGTCCGAGAACTGCACCAGGGAATGGGCATCGGCAGCCATGGTCAGCGCCAGGATGGCGCCGGCCGCCAGCAGTGCCGCCGTGAGGAACCGCCGCACGCATCCACGGCGGCGGGGAAATAGAAATAAGCCCCCCAGTCGGAGGGGCTCATGGATCGGTCGGTCGCAGGTTCCGTTAGGCAAGCGCGCGCTGCCGCTTGTCGGCTACGAATGGGACAGCCACCTTCCGCCGTTCGCGGCGCCAGACGAAGACCTCGAACGCCAGAGCAACCATGACGGCGAAGCCGGCCATGACCAGCCCGATCGCCGCATACAGCGCGTAGGTGCCGATGGTCCACCAGCCGTAGGCGTTCAGCAGCAGCCCGCGTAGCGTCTCACCGCGGAAGAGCGTCTGCACCTGGCCGGCCAGCTTCGTATCGGTCGGATTTGCCTGCGCCTTGGCGCTGACCTGAGAGTAGGTCTGCCCGCCGGCGATTTCCTGTAGATGGACGCCAATGAAGTGGTTCGCGTAGACCTGGGCTTGCTCGCCGGTCGTCAGCTGCTGGCCAGCGTATACGGTCATCGCCGCTGCGTCAGCGCTGGGAAGAGACGCGACCGCCTTGCTGTCAGACGCCGGGAAGTAGATCTGTTGGGATGTCAGCTCGGTCGAGATCTGGCCATGAATAAAGGAATTCCCCCAGAAAAG
>VBDY01000011.1 GCA_005882775.1 Chloroflexota bacterium
TCGACCCGGCGCGCATGACGGAACCCGGCCTGGACGCCGGCGGCAGCCAGCGTTAAGCGGCGGCGGCGAGCGCCTCGAGAGCGCGGCGTCGCCCCGGGCCGTCCGCGGCAAAGGGCATCACGGCCAGGGTGGTGACCCCCGACTCACGAAAAGCCGCGAGCCGATCGCGGACGGTGGACTCCGGACCTGCGATCGCGACCGCGTCGATGAGCGCATCGGGCACGGCTGCGACAGCCTCCAGCCGCTTGCCGGAAAGGTAGAGGTCCTGGATCTGCCGCGCCTCCTTAAAGCCGTAGCGCAGGGCTGTCTGGTTGTAATAGTTCTTGGCGGGTGACCCCATGCCGCCAACGTACAGCGCGACCCATGACCGAACCGCGTTGCGCGCCCGGCCCGCATCATCGTCGATGACAAGCGGAACTGTGGGCGCAATCTCCAACGCCTGCAGCTCTCGTCCGGACGCCTTTGCACCCTGCTCCAGGTCGTGACGCAAGAGCCCAACGTGGGCCGGGGAAAACATGGTGGGCATCCACCCATCGGCGAGTTCGCCGGTGAGCCGCAAGCCGGCGGGGGTCAGCGTGGCCAGGAAGATGGGTATCTCCGCGCGGACCGGATGGGAGAGTAGCTTGAGTCCCTGGCCGAGCTTGAAGACCTCGCCTTCGAAGCGCAGTGGCTGGCGGCGCACGACCTGGCGCACGATCTCGATGGTCTCGCGCATCCGTTGCAATGGCCGGTCGAATGGGACGCCGTGCCAGCCGGCCACCACCTGGTGACCGCTGGTGCCGAGCCCGAGGATGAAACGGCCGCCTGACAGCGCATCGAGGGTGGCCGCGGTCTGGCCGAGCAGCGCCGGCGTTCGGCTGAAGACGTTGAGGATTCCCGTCCCCAACTTGATGCGATCGGTGCTCGCGGCCAGGGCGCCCAGCACCGAGACTGCATCCGTACCCCAGGCCTCCGGCATCCAGACAGAGTCATAGCCGAGGGATTCCGCGGTTCTGGTTAGATCGATCGACTCCGCCAGCGAGAAGGACCCCTCGTAGGGAAGGACGAGGCCGAGGTTCACGCTCGAATCCTAGTCCAGCCTTCAACGGCCGCCGCACTATCAGCTGTCGGCTTCGATCAGCCCCTTGCGGATCGCGTACTTTACCAGCTCGGTGCGGTCGTGCATGCGCAGCTTTTTCATGATGTGGTCCCGATGCGTCTGCACGGTCTTGATGCTCAGGAACAGCGTGTCGGCAATCTGCCGGTTGGTCTTGCCTTCCGCCACCAGCCGGAGGACTTCGCGCTCGCGGTCGCTCAACGGCTCGAAGGTCTCGCGCTCTGGAGCTCGCTGGAGATAGTCGGAGACGAGCAGCCGGGCCACGGAGGGATAGAGGTAGGGCTCGCCACGGCTGGCGGCCTCGATGGCCGCGATCAGGTCCGAAGCCGCGGCCTTCTTCAAGACATAGCCCACGGCTCCGGCTTTCAAGGTCTGGAAAAAATACTCTTCGTTGTCGTGTGCCGTCAGGATCAGCACCTGTGTTTGCGGGCAGAGGCGGCGAATCTCGCGGGTCGCCTCGATCCCGGACATGCCCGGCATGGCCACGTCCACCACGGCGACGTCCGGACAGGTCTGGCGGGCGAGCCGGATGGCCTCGCGCCCCTGGGTCGCTTCCGCTATCACCTGGATGTCGCTCTGCCCATCGATCACGGCGCGGATCCCCGCCCGGACCAGGTTGTGATCTTCGACCAGCATCACCCTGATCTGGCGGCGCTCAACTTGCATGCGGACCTTCCAGCGGCAGCTGAGCGACGACCTCGGTGCCACGCAGCGGCTGCGAGCGGACGTCGACGCTTCCCCGCAGCAGGGTGGCGCGTTCCTTCATTCCGAAGAGGCCGAGCCCGGCTCGTCCCGGTTCCTCGCGCTCGGGGATGCTCTCCGGGTCGAAGCCCACGCCGTCGTCGCGCACCCGGAGCTCGACGTGGCCGTTCAGGCAGCGAAGCTGGATGTCGATGCGCGAGGCGCGCGCGTACTTGTTGGCATTGGTAACGGCTTCCTGGGCGATCCGGTACAGGGCCGTCTCGATCGGAGCCGGCAACCGGTCCCGGAGACCGTCCACCCGGAGGGAGACGTGCGGGCCGGTAGGCTGGCGCGCCAGCGTTCGCAAGGCGGGCACCAGGCCCAGGTCGTCGAGCACCGAGGGACGCAGGTCCTGGGACATCCGGTGGACCTCCTCCAGCGTCTCCTCGAGCGTGCGCTTGACCGCCTCGAGCTGGTCTTTAGCCCCGGGCTCAGCGGTGCGCTCGAGCAGGAGGTCGAGGCTGATGATCTCGTGGGTGAGGGCCTGTCCGGTCTGGTCGTGCAACTCCCTGGCGACCCGTTGCCGTTCCCGTTCCTGCGCCTGGAGCACCTTCTGGGCGCTGATGTGGCGTTCGTGCTCGAGGCGATCGAGCATGGAGTTGAACACGGTGGCCATCCGGCGCACGTCCGGATCGGCGAAGTCTGCGGGGGAGCGCGCGTCCTCGAGCCCGGGCTGAACCGCCGTCATGACTGACTCGAGCTCGCGAAGCGGCCGAAACGCGAGCCGCAGGATGAGGAAGTTGACGACCAGGATGGCAAGCAGCCCCAGCGCCAGGAACACCATCAGGAACGGCAGCCGGGCCCGGTCCGAGAAGTTGAGCACGATCAGTGGCCCACCGGCGGCGCCCAACGCGATGATGGCGCTGTTCGCGATCGCCACCTTCTGAAAAGTGGTCAGGTTGCGATGCCACGCTCGGGGGTCTAGATAAGCCCTCACACCACATTCTAGGCACGCGGTTTCATGCTCAAATCGCCACTCCCGTGAATCAGGCCGGCACACACGCCGGTCAGGTGAGCACCCGATACCCGGCTGGTGCCAGTGGGCGGCAGACTGGGTATGAACAACGGCGTGGGCGCAATGGCGCCCCCCTCCTCTTGAGCAGGCCGCCTCCCCCCGGCGGCCTGCATTCTTTGCCCCGGGGCTACGCGACAATAATGGGATGGCGTCCCCCAGCTTCGACTTCGAACGAGCCAGCCGGGTCACGGCCGGCGCCGTCGGCCCGCCCGGAAAGCGGACCTTCTACCTGCAGGTCCGCCAGGGCGCCGAGATCATGAGCCTCGCGCTCGAAAAGGAGCAGCTCCGACTGCTGGCCGTGCGCCTCCAGGAGATCCTGGCCAATGTTCAGGCACGCCCCGAGATGCAAGCGGCCGACATGGCTCTCCAGGAACCGCTGGTTGAGGCCTGGCGCGTGGGGTCGATGTCGCTCGCCTTCGACGAGGAGGAAAAGCTGATCGAAGTGACGCTGGTGGAGCTCGTGGATGAAGGCCAGGACGGAGCGACCGGGCATTTCGAAGCCAGCGTGGGCCAGATGATGGCGCTGGCCAGGCACGCCGTTGGAGTGGTGGCGGCTGGGCGCCCCCCCTGCACTATGTGCGGCGGCCCGATCGACCACGACGGCGGTGTGTGCCCCCGGCTTAATGGGCACCGGTAGCCAATGGCGGAATCCACTGCCGAGCTAGACGGCGCACGTGCGCTGCGGATCCTCCGCGAGGGAACCATCCGGCCGCGCGGCCTGATGCCCGACTGCTCCAACTACACCTACCTGGCCCAGGTGCGCGGCCACGACGGGGACCTGCTTGCGGTGTACAAGCCGGCCAGTGGAGAGATGCCGCTCGACGATTTCCCCGACGGCACCCTGGGCAAGCGAGAGGTGGCGGCATACCTGGTGAGCGAGGCGCTCGGGTGGCGGGTGGTTCCGCCCACGGTCTACCGCGCTGACGGCCCACACGGGCCGGGCTCTCTGCAGCAGTTCATTGCCGCCGACCTGAGCCAGCATTACTTCACGATGATGCCCAAGCGCGCGGAAGACTTCCGAATGATGGCCGCGTTCGACTGCATCGTGAATAATGCCGACCGCAAGAGCGGACACTGCCTGCTCGACGACACCGGCCACATTTGGGGGGTCGACAACGGCCTCACCTTCCACCCGCTGCCCAAGCTGCGGACGGTGATCTGGGAGTTCGGCGGGGAGGCGGTGCCGCAAACGTTACGCAGTGATGCCGGGATGCTGGCCGAGCGCCTCCTGGGCGACGAGCCCTGGGTCAAGCGGCTCCGTCAACTGCTCGCCGCGGCTGAGCTGCGTACCCTGGCCCAGCGGGCTGGGCGGGTGGCGAAGGATGGAACCTTTCCGCACCCCAGCTCGCGCTGGGCCTATCCCTGGCCCCTGGTCTAACCGCGCCGGCTGAGCTGGGGCCGGGGTCGGACCGGCGCCGGTTCAGGGGGCAACTCCTGGTCAAGCTGGCGCAGCCAGGCGGGGGCAGATGGTGGCGTTTGGGGGACCGAACCGGGCCGGTCTTCATCATCACCCGGCTCAGCCTCGGCAGAGAGCAGGCGCCAAAGGATCAGGAAGGTTGCCGCGATCAGGGTGAACTTCGCGGTGGCGAACAGGAGCAAGCCGGCCAGCTGCTGGTCACCGAGCCCGAACCCCGGGTAAAGAGGATGCCGCGAGAAAGCCAGCACCACACCCGGGATGGTGGGCGGAACCCCGGCGACCAGGAGATAACCGATCTTTGCGATCCTGCTCAACCCCGACGACGCCATCACCGGCAACCAGAGGAGAACGCAGACGCCCAGGAAGACCAGCTGAAGGATGACATCGAGGAGAAAGCTGCCTGAGCTCGCGCCCAGTACGAGCGGAAGCTGCGTCAGCAGCATCACCGCGTTGAAGCCCACCATTCCCGCCAGGGGAAGGGCGCGAGCCCAGCCGCCCAATCGCGGCGCCCCAGCGTAGGCAAGCAGCGGACCAACCATCGCGAGCAGGATCATCTGCCGGGCTGTGTGAACCATCAGCAGCCGCGCCGATAGCTCGGCGACCGGCGGGAGCAGTGTGATCGATCCGAGGATTGCCCCGCCCGCGAATGCCAGCCGGTGCCGCGGCCGCATCCGCTTATTGTCCCGCATCCGTGCCGGCGTACCGCGCGTAGATCGCATCTACGAAGCCGGCCAGCCGGTCTGCCAGGGGCTGGCTGCGCAGCTCGAGGAGGTTCTCGGCGTTCTCCTCACCGCTGTGAGAAAGGTTGTAGCTTCCGGTCAGGACGATGTCGTCGACCACAGTGACCTTCGCGTGCATGTAGTCATGCACGCTGCCGGGCGCATACGGCGTGGTCACCTTTGAGGCGAAGGGCAGCCCGGTCGTTACCGACTGAAATGCGGGAGCCTTCCAGGCGGCGTGCGGATCAACCACCCACTGCGAGACCACCTCCTGCATCTGGGTCCGGTCGTAGACGCCCTTGAAGTCGACATGCTTTTTGACCATGTCCGCCAGCGTGCCCAGCACCGGACCCGCGGTGATGACGGGAGAGCACAGCCGGATCCGCCGGCGGGCGTGCCCCAGCCGCATCGCGATCAGCTGCGCCATCCGACGGCCGCGGCCGGGCGAGAACAGGACGCGAGCCTGGACCGGCGAACCTTCGTAGGTGGCGTTCACCGATGCCAGCTCGTACTTTCCCGACGTCTCCACCCGCCCGCTGCTCCACAGCTCTTCGAAATTGCGCAGGTACTCGGCGGCCAGGTTCGCCGAGGGTACCCGGAGGATCACGTTCTCCTCGCGCGTCCACGAGTCGTTGGTCCAGTTGGTCGAGCCCGTCCAGACCGCGGCCGTGTCCTCGCCGGCGTCGCGCACCACGTACTTGTGGTGCATCAGCGAGGGGACACCCGGGACCGGCCGGTTGGGCACACCCAGGGCCGCGATGAAAGCCGTGTCCGGGTCGGGCGGTGGCGGCACCGGGATCGGGTTCGGGAAATCGACGTTATACAAAAGCCGGATCGCAACCCCGCGCTGGGCGGCGGCCTTGACCGCCTGGGAGACCAGCTCAGCCGGCGGGCCGTCGAGATGCAGGTCGTAGATCGCTATGTCCAGGCTCTTGCCGGCGGCCTGGAAAAACTCAGTCAGCTCGGTTGCGGTCCGCTCGGCCGGCTGGCCGCCGTCGGTCAGAAACGAGACCGCGACGGCGGACTCGGTCACTGGGCGTCGCTCTTTGAGGGTCGCGCCCGCTCCTTGGGGCGAGCGGCTTCCAGCTTTCTGGCGTAGAACTGCTGGACCACCGCGCAGGCCTGCTTGATGTCGTCGGTGACCACCATCAGGTCCATGTCGTCGGTCGAGATCTTGCGCTCCGCGAGCACCCTGGCCCGGATCCACTCGAGCAATCCGCGCCAGTAATCGGCGCCGAAGAGCACCACCGGGAAATGGATGATGCGCCCCGTCTGGATCAGAGTGAGCGATTCGAAGAGCTCGTCGAGAGTCCCGAATCCCCCTGGAAAGATGACGAAGGCCTCGGCGTACTTGACGAACATCGTCTTGCGGACGAAGAAGTAATGAAACTCGATGCCGAGATCGACGTACTGGTTGAGGCTCTGTTCGAATGGAAGCTCGATAT
>VBDY01000012.1 GCA_005882775.1 Chloroflexota bacterium
GTCAGATCTTCGTCCCTCCCAACAGAGGTTTACATCCCTAGAGACTTCATCCCTCACGCGGCGTTGCTCCGTCAGGCTTTCGCCCATTGCGGAAAATTCCTCACTGCTGCCTCCCGTAGGAGTCTGGGCCGTGTCTCAGTCCCAGTGTGGCTGTCCGTCCTCTCAGACCAGCTACCCATCACAGCCTTGGTGGGCCGTTACCTCACCAACTAGCTAATAGGCCGCGGGCCCATCTGAGAGCGTCTTGCGACTTTAGTTGTCAGACGATGCCGTCCGCCAACCACATGCAGTATTAGCTTTGCTTTCGCAAAGTTATTCTGCACTCTCAGGCAGGTTGCCCACGTGTTACTCACCCGTCCGCCACTAGCGCTAACCACCCTTGCGGGCAGTTAGCACCCGTTCGACTTGCATGTGTCAGGCACGCCGCCAGCGTTAATCCTGAGCCAGGATCAAACTCTCCGTAAAAACCTCGGCCCAACAGGGCTGAGGCTTCAGAATCGAATCAGGGTCCCCACGACTTTGTAGGGCCTTCGCGGAGAAGTCCGTTCCACTCTTCAATTGTTAAGGTGCTCGCTGCCTCGAGCGACCGCAGGAAGACCTCCCGCGTTTGGGCAACCTGAGAATGATACCCTACGCCGCTCTTCAGTTGTCAACTGTTTCGGACAGCCTGCCTATCTTACCCAGCCGGCCCGTCGCCAAACACGACCGGCTACTTTATCGGCGGCAGCCCCTCGAGCTCGGCCGGTGTGAGATCCGTGTAGACCCTGCGCGTGGTGATCTTGGGAATCCGCTCCGCCCGGAGCTCGACCTTGCCCCCACGGCTCAGCTTGAGCACGATCCCGTGGAAGATATCGTCCCCCTCGTCGCCCAGGAGACCGTCCGCGGTCCCGATCTGGGCACCGTCCCGGTCGAGCACGGGCGCCTTGTGCGGCATGGCGAGCCAGGCGATCTCCCGCTCCTCCTCCTCGTCAGGCACCTTAGAAGCTCCGCCTGCCGGAGAACGCTCGAGCCAGCGTCAGCTCGTCCGCGTACTCGAGCTCCCCGCCGACCGGGAGCCCGTGAGCCAGTCGAGACGTCTGGATGCCGAGCGGAGCCAGCTGCTGAGCCAGGTAAACCGCGGTCGCCTCGCCCTCCATGTCCGGGTCGCACGCCAGGATCACCTCGGAGACCGGCTCTCGCCGCAGCCGGCTGACGAGCTCCGCGATCTTGAGCTCCCCCGGGCCGATCCCGTCGATCGGCGACAACGCCCCATGCAATACGTGATAGATGCCGTTGTACTCACCCGTGCGCTCGATTGCCATCACGTCGAGTGGCTCCTCGACCACGCACAGAATGGCCCGGTCCCGCCGAGACGACAGGCAGATCGCACACCTCTCCCCTTCGGCAATGAAGAAACACTCGTCGCAGAAGCGGATCCTCGCCTTGACGTCGACCAGGGCGGCGGCCAGCCGCTCGACCGAGTCTCGAGGCGTACGCAATATATAGAAGGATAGGCGCTGCGCGGTCTTGGGCCCTATCCCGGGGAGCCTCCCCAGCTCCTCCATCACCCGGGTGAGCGGCGCCGGGACCTCCGCCAATCGACCCCTCCCCTACCCCATCAGGCCGGGCGGCAGGCCCATCCCCGCCGTGACCGCGCCCATCTCTTTCGCAGCCAGCTCGCGTGCCTTTTCCAGGGCCTCGTTGCTGGCAGCCAGCACCAGGTCCTGCAGCATCTCCAGGTCGGACGGGTCCACGACCTCCGGCTTGATCGTCACGCCCAGGACCTTCTGATGCCCGTTGACCGTGACCTCTACCATGCCGCCTCCGGCGGTGCCGGTCACAGTCTTCTCGCCGAGCTCCTCCTGGATCTTGCTCATCTTGGCCTGCATCTGCTGGAGCTGCTTGAGCATTTTGAACTGCTGTCCCACTATGTCCTCCCTTTCGGTGTGACCCGGACGTTCACGGCGTCGAACCGGTTCATCGCCTCTTTCACCAGGGGATCGTCCGCCAGAGACGGACCCTTGGGCGGAGGACTCGACGGCGCCGCCGGTTTCTCCCCGGCCGCAAGCTCAACCCGCGCCTCCTCGCCAAACACCTCGTGAACCGCCCGCTGCAGCGCCTCTTTGTTGGCCGGCCGCTGCATCAGCTCCAGGTGCGCCGGGTAGCGAAACTCGACCCGAACCACGCCGTTGTGCACCCCACTCAACCGGGCGTCCATCAGCAGGCTAGACACCGGCTTGGGCAGCTTTTGCTTCAAGGCCTCCCAGCGCGCATCAACTCCGCCCGCGGCCAGCGGCCCCGGCGGCGATGGCGAGCCTGGCGAATCCGGGGACTCGGGCGATTCGGGGGAATCCGGCGATCCGGGAGACGGCGGTGAGCTCGGCGACCCGGGCGATGACGGTGACCCCTCCGCAACCGCCCGAGCAGCCGTCGGAGCAGCGGTTCCCGCCACAGCCGCTACCGGTGGCCGCTTTGCGGACCCGGCGACGACCGGCGCGCCGGCACTCGCCGCCTGCCCCAGGTTCTGAAGCAAGGTCAGCTCGAGCAGTAGCCGCGCATCCGCGCCTTTGCGCAGCTCGGGCTCCATTTCCATCAGACCCTTCCAGAGCCCTAGCAGCGTGGCTCGCCCGGCGCTGCGCCCGATCTTGGCGAGCCCTACGCCGGCCGCGCCCCCCAGTCCCTCATCGTCCTGGTATCCGACCGAGAGCAGCGCCGCCTCGCGAATCGCGGACAGCAAGCCGCGCACCAGCTGGCGCACATCCCCACCCGCGTCATAAAACCTCTGCAGGCCCCCCAGTGTGGCGGCTGCATCGCCCGCCACTGCGGCACCCAGCAGGGACACCAGGGTCTCCGGGTCGGCCAGCCCGAGCAGCTCGCGCGTCCGCTCGACCGTGAGCGATTCCGCGCCCTGGCTGATCAGCTGGTCGAGGAGGGTGATGCCGTCGCGCATGCTGCCCTTCGCCAGCCGGGCCAGCAGAGCCAGGGCCGCGGGGTCAACCTGAACTCCCTCGGCCTCGACGATCATGGCCAGCCGCGCGGCCAGCGCCGGCGTCTCGATCCGGCGGAAGTCAAACCGCTGGCAGCGCGAGGCTACCGTCAGCGGGATCTTGTGCGGCTCGGTGGTGGCCAGCACAAACATCACGTGCACGGGCGGCTCCTCGAGCGTCTTCAGCAAGGCGTTGAACGCCTCCGGTGTCAACATGTGGGCCTCGTCGATGATGTAGACCTTCACCTTGAGCGAGGCAGGCAGGTACTTCACCCGCTCGCGCAGGTCGCGGATCTCGTCAATCCCGCGGTTGGAGGCGGCGTCGATCTCGATCAGGTCGACCGCGGCGCCGGTGCCAACCTCCACACAGGCCGCGCACACGCCGCACGGCTCGGCGCCTGACCTGTTCAGGCAGTTGATGGCCTTCGCCAGGATCCTGGCGGTCGACGTTTTCCCCGTGCCCCGGACGCCGGAGAACAGATACGCGTGGGCCACCCGTCCCTGCTCCACGGCATTCTTCAATGTCTTGGCGATCGGGTCCTGCCCGACCAGGTCGGCAAACGTCTGCGACCGGTATTTGAGGTACAGGGTTTGGTACGCCATCAGGAAAGCCCCGTCAATTCTACGGAAGCCTCGACGGCGCGCCCGGTCGGACTCAGTGCCTGGGACTCGTCGTGGTCAGTGCCAGTTCGCCATGCCCGCCGCCGAGCAGCGCTGCTTCAGTGGCCGGTGCATTCCGCGCCCGCTCCAGGTAGGACTGCGCCTTGGTCACCTCGGTCGACAGCGCGTTGATCGTTTTCTGCATGCTGTTGAGCGCCTGCAGCTTGTAGGCATCGATCATGTCCATGGTGGCGTAGACGTTGGCGAAGGCGGCCTGCAGCTTCTCAACGCTGATCGTTGCGCTCGCTGCTTCCTCATGGACCTGCCCCGACTGCTCGCGCAGCAGCTGGGAGGTTGTTTCGATCATATTGGCCGTAGTCGTGTTCAGCGCCGTGATCTGGTTTAGCACCAGCTTCTGGTTGATCAGTGCCTGCGCCACAATGACTGCCGTGCGCAGGGCGGATACCGTTGTGGTTGTCGCGCGGTCTACTCCCTTGATCAGCTCCAGGTTGTTCTTGCGGACAAGCTCGAGAGCGAGATAACCCTGGGCGTTCACAGCTAGCTGGGTTAGCAGGTCCTGCCGCTTCTGGCGTACGTAAAACAGAACGTCCTCGCGCAGCGCCTTCGCCCGAGCGGGATCGGTCTGGCCGATCCGCCTGATCTCGGTATCGAGCGCCGCATCCAGTTTCCCCGCCAGGTAGACGTACTGCTCGAGCTTGCCCTTGATATCCCAGACATTCACCTTTTCCTGCTCGATGGCGGCGTTGTCCTGGCGAAGCTCATCCTGGCCGTGGTAAAGGGCCTGGATAATCGCATTCAGGTGACCCTGTGCGGATTGGTAGCGCGCAAAGTAATCGCGAAGCCGGTTACCAAACGGCAGCAAGCCAAACAGGTGCTTGGGGTTCATCAGTCCTTGCTGCGAGGGATCCAGGTCCTCCACCGTGTGCCGTAGATCGACCAGCGATTTCGACACGGTCGCGCCCTTGCTGAAAGCGCCCGATTCCACGGCTTTGACCGGTCTGTCAAGCAGCCGATTGGAAACCGTCGCGGACTCCCGGATCTCGTCATTCCCGATGGAATGAACGGCGTTGACCTTGGCGGTGAAGTCCTGCGAGCGCGGATCCATCGACGCCAGCGACGCGACATAGCCGTCAATCATCGAGTCGATACGTGCAGCGGTGGCTGCGTCGACCTTCACCATTGCCTCGACGTCCGCGTCAGTGACCACAGGCACAGGCTGCGGGGGAATCAGGGTGAGCTCGGCGCTCGAGGCGGCACTGTCCGGTGCGGCGGTCGGCATGTTTGTGCTCACGATCTCGCTCCTTTGAGGCTGCCCGACATTCTCAAAACGATCGCAGGGAGTTTATACCCCGCTTCCTCCGGCGCAAACGAAAATCTGTGCGATTTCAACCGCCTTCCATTCAGGGAATCAGCGTCCAGTTCGGGGAATCAGGCCCAGTTCATGGGATCGGCGCCACCAGGCAGGTGGGGCCACCGTCCGCGCGGATGAACTCGTCGAGCTCGACTTCGACGACATCCTCGCCGGCCTCACGCATCAAAGCGACGGCGCGCGGATGGCCCGACGCTACAAAGCACCGGTCATCGACCGCGAGCACATTCGCAGCGACCACATCGTCGTCGGCAAGCAGTATCCGTTCCACCTCATCCCGTGGAGCAACGTCTTCTCCGGCGGCGTCCAGTGAGGCAAATCCGCGCCCGGTCCCCACCAGTCGCGCCGCCCCGATTGGCGTTATCGCCGAGGCCAGGTGCAGCCTCCCGGACACCGGACACAGGAACGCCCGGTAGCCAAGCTGTTGGACCGCGCCTGCCAGTTGGCGCGCGCCAGCATCATTGGTCCGCGCCGAGACGCCGATCGCCACCCGGTCCCCGTAGGTGATCACGTCACCACCGTCGAGCGTGCCGGGCGGTTCGATCGCCATGGCGTCGACCCTGTGCCCGATCACCTTGCGGGCGCAGGCAAACACCGGCGCCACCTCGTTCCGACGCGCCGGCTCGCCCGGCCGGCATGCGACCAGGAGGGCGGTCTCGCCGCCGCTCGGCGGGGCGAAGGCGAGCAGCGCGTCCCAGGTAAAGCACGCGTCGGGCAGCTCCGGATCCGCCGGCAACAGATGGACATCGACGCCGGTCGTGATCAGCGCGGCCACGTATCGGGCGTGCTGGCCGGCCGCCCGCACCGGGTCGATCCGGTCTCGCTCGGGGTGCGACGACAGGGCTCGGCGCATCGCCTCGCTCGGCGGCCGCATGATCAGCCGCGCAGGCACGCCACCCTCTCTGGTCTGGCTATCAGCGAGCGGCCCGCAGGTACGCGGCGGTCACGCCCACGACCGCGCCGTATGCGCCACCGGCGATCACGGCGATCAGGCGCCGCAGGAAATCGCCATAGGAGTAGTTCGTGCTGGTCCGGTGAAAGAACAGCCCGAACAGCAACCCGCCCCCGGCGCCCGCCGCAAACCAGATCAGCTTGGGCCGCCATCCCGTGAGTCCGAGGCCCTGGATCCCGCCCAGCACAGCTCCGAGCGCCGTAAAGCTCGGGATGAGAATCAGTGGGTTGACCTCCGCCGCGGGGTCCCCGCAGCTCGACCCGCAGGTTGCGTTGAAGACGAGGGCCGCCGCGAACAGAGCCGCCGCCACGGCGACCACGTTCAGCAGCCACCACCACCAGCGCGGCCGCAGCATCAGCCCCGGCAGAAGGACGAGGAAGACGACCCCGAGCCCGGCCGCCCCGGCCAGGAGACCGGCGCTCGAATTGATGGCGGCGAGGAAAAGGAGGAGGCCA
>VBDY01000230.1 GCA_005882775.1 Chloroflexota bacterium
GCAAGCGAATACTGGAACGCGCTGAACGCGTCATACGAGCTCGAGCTGCTCGTGTCCCTCGCCCACACCGAGAACCGGTACGAGCCCGCGGCCTTGCCGGCAGTGTTCCACGTGAAAGTCGGGTTCGTCGAATACGGCTGCGCCAGCGACCAGGTGCCACCCGGCGGCAGCAGGTAGAACGCGTACCGCGGGTTCGCGCATCCCGAGGCGGCGGCGGTGACGTTGACCTGCGTCCCGATCGCGGCCGAGGTCGCCGGCGCCGCGGACGCGCTCATGCCGGTGCACGTGGTTGCGGTCAGCGTGTAGTCGAAGGCGCTGAACGAGTCGTAGGTGTTGGGCGCCGTGCCGCCCGACCCCGGGCTGGTGGAATCGCGCGCCCAGACGGAGAACCGATACGTGCCTGGCACCTGCGCCGCGGCGGACCAGTTGAAGGTCGCGCTGAACGAGTAAGGCTGGACCAGCGACCACGTTCCGTTCGGTGAATGCAGCCACACCTCGTAGCGCGGCTTGGCGCATCCCGACGCCGTGGCGGTGACCTGGATCGCGGTCCCGGCCGGCTGCGGCGCGCCAGGCGTTGCCTGCGCTGCCATCCCTGTGCACCGTGAGGGCTGCAGCGCCTGCCCCGAGCTCTGATCGACCATCAGCGACGACTCGTCCACCGCCTCGAAAGCGGACGCGGGAATGGTCTTCAGCTGCGCGACCATCGTCGCGTACGGTTCGCTGTTCCAGCCGCTGTCCATCGTGCCCTGGAAGAACCAGTTCGACCCGTTGTCCGCGGCGATCAACCCGTAGTGCTTCATCGCGGTCAGGACGACTTGCGTCTGGGCATTGAAGCTCGAGATGTCGAAGCTCGATCTCAATCGGAAGCGGGCGCCCATCGGCGTCAGGTTCGAGTTGTTCGCGGCGCCGGCGTCGTGACGCGCGGGCCACAGGTGACTCTTGTCCGACTGCTGCACGGTGAACCTGATCGCGTGGTTGATCGAGCCGGCCTGGACCTCGTCGAGACGCACGAGGCCCGGGAAGATCGGAAGACCCGCCGCGTCGGCTGACGTCCAGGTATCCGGCCGCAGCGCGTTCGAGCCCAGGTTGAAGATCGCGCCCGACCATCCCGTGCGCGCGCCGTTGTAATCGGTGCCCGCCACTTCGTACAGCGCGCACGTGTCTTTGTTGATCGTCAGGAGGTGGCTGTCCGTCGGTCCTTCCACCGCCAGGTCGCTGCCGTATGGATATGGCCCTTGCGGCTGCTGGGTCGGCACCGTCGGGTCGCTTTCCTGCCAGTAGAGAAAGTTGAAGCTCGCGGTTGGATGAGTGCTGTCGACGACGTTGAACGGGATGCCGTAAGGCGGACCGCCGAAATCGGGATGCAGCAGCGTTCCACCCGTCGCTCCAGTCGAGGCAAGCCAGGCTGCCGAATGGCTGTTGACCGGAAGCGTCGAGATGTCGGTGTTCCAGACGTTGTCGGCGGGAAACGCGGAGCACGACGTTCCCGGCGGCGCGGCGGCCTGGACCTCCCGAGGCTGAGCGGCCACCAACGCGAGACACGCGGTCACGGCCAGGGCGGCGGCACTCGTGAGCCTGCTCGACATCGCGCGCTAGGTCAGCGTGTATTGAAAAGCGCTGGGCGCTGCTTGTGTCCCGGGCCCACACCGAGAACCGATACGAACCCGCCGGGCTGCCGCCCGTGGACCACAGGAACGTGCCGCCGGCGTACCCGCGCGCCAGGGCCCAGGTGCCGCCCGGCGGCAGGTACCACAGCTCGTACTGCGGGTTCGGGCAACCGCTCGCGCCGCCCGTGATCGTGACGGTCGCCCCCCTCGCGGCGGACGAAGCCGGCGAGACGTTCACGCTCATGCCGGTGCACGCGGCAACGGTCAGCGAGTACTGGAACGCGCTGAAGGCGTCATACGAGGCCCCGCTGGCGGCATCGCGCGCCCACACCGAAAAGCGGTACGAGCCCGCCGCCTTGCCGGCCGTGTTCCACGTGAACGCCGGGTTGGCGGAGTAAGGCTGGACGAGGCTCCATGTCCCTCCAGGCGGCAGCAGGTAAAAGGCATACCGCGCGTTCGGACAGCCCGAGGCGCTGCCGGTGACGGTGACCTGCGTGCCGATCGCGGCGGAGGTTGCGGGCACAGTCGACGCGCTCATGCCCGAGCACGAGCTTGACGTCAGCGAGTAGTCGAAAGCGCTGAACGCGTCGTACGTGTTGGGCGGCGTGCCGCCCACGCCGGGGCTGCTGCCGTCCCGCGCCCACACCGAAAACCGGTAGGTGCCTGCAACTTTGCCCGCGGTGTTCCAGGCATACGTCGGCTGGCTCGAGTAGCCCTGCGCCAGCGACCACGCCCCGGCGGGAGTCCGCACCCAGAACTCGAACAGCGGCCCGGTGCATCCCGTTGCGACTGCCGAGAGCATCACCTGCGGACCCGGCTGCTGCGGCGGGGCCGGGCTTGGCGTGACATTCACCTGCGAGCACGCTGCGAGCCCGGCGTAGTAGTTGCCGACGAAGATCCGCAGGTATCCGCCATCGTCATCGGCCCAGGCCGATTGATGCGTGTTGCACGCGCTGCATCCGCCGAGCACGTCGGTCGTAGCGACGCCACCGTTGTTCGTGATCCCGTCTTGCCTCGCGTCGTCATTGCTCGTCTGGCAAGAGTTGCCGGGACCGAACATCACCGCGACCAGGCCGGCGTTGAACAGGTCGCCTGCATGCGCGATGAAATACGGCGCGACATTGTCCTGGTAGTGGCCGCACGTGTTGTTCATGGTCAGGAAGTACTGGTTGCCCATGGGCACCTGCCACACGACCTGCGGCTTGAGCGTCCTGGCATGTAGCTCGCCAACCCAAGTCAGGTAGCGGGCGAAGTTGGGGAACTTGACGTTGGTCGGATCCCACCAGTGGGTGAACCATTGGTTCACGCAAGGCGGCGTGCCGCAGCTCGCCAGCTCCCACCACGCCGCGTTGTGGTCGTCGACGTCGTTGAAGACCGCATCCCAGCTTCCCGCCCCCGCCGAGTTGAGAAATGCCGCGGTCTTGTCCGCCTCCGCGGACGGGTTGAGGTTGGGATCGGTGCTGCCGGCGACATCGATCGACGATGACCACATGGACGCATGCATCGCGAGCAGGGCGTTCGGTGCGTAAGCATCGCGCAGGTACTTCAGCTCGGAGGCGAATCCCGCGACGTTGTCGGGAAAGGAAGCCGCCTCGGCAAACCCC
>VBDY01000013.1 GCA_005882775.1 Chloroflexota bacterium
AGCGATTCGCGTTTGTCATGCTCGACGGGGACCGCTACGACGTGACGTTGGCCGGGCTGCGCTTTTTCATGCCTCGGCTGGTCAAGGGCGGCTACCTCTTCGCCCACGACTTCAACAACCCGGAATCCGACCGCGGGGTGTCGAAGGCATTTGCGGAGTTCTTCGGAGACTCGAGGCCGTACGTAGAAATTCCGGATCGGTGGGGCAGCGTTGTCCTGAGGTGCGCCTAACCGGCTCGCTGCAGGACCTGGTCGAGTGCCCTACTCAAGTGTCCGGTGAATGCTTCCTGCGACTGCGTTGTCCGCACCCAGCGGAAGGCGGCTTCGGCCAGTTGAGTCGCTTCCTCAGGGCGGGTTGCTAGCCGGGCCGCCTCGCTTGCGTAATCCCGTGGAGTTTCGGCGACCAAGAGGTGCTCGCCCGGGGTCGCGGCGATGCCCAGGTTGGCGAAGCTGCTGCAGACGACGGGCAGCCTGGCCGCCATCGCCTCCAGGATCTTGCTCTGGATTCCTCCGCCCAGCTGCATCGGGACCAGCAGCGCTGTCGCGTCGCGCATCTCGGGCCGGACGTCGGGCACGTCGGCGGCCAGCTCCGCGCCTGATCGCTCGATCAGCGTGCGCAGGCGACGGCCGGGCTGGGCGCCGATGACCCGCAGCCTCGCCTGGGGCACGGCGTCGCGCACCGCCGGCCAGATCTCTTTCGTAAGCCGCCAGACCGCGTCGCGGTTCGGCAGGTAGTTGAGGCGGCCGATGAAGACAAATAGAGGACGCGCGGGATCGGGTGCGCGAGCCGTGTTCACGAAGTGCTCGACGTCGGCGCCGCCGGGAAGCGCGAACACCTTGTTCGGGTCGGCTCCATGCGTCACGAGAAATTTCCGGTCGTACTCGGAGACCACGCCGACGCCGGCAAACTCGCGCGCCAGCTTGACCTCGAAATCCTGCATGCGTCGGGCCTCGAGGCGGTAGACATCGCGCTCGACCGGGGGCAGGGCGGGAGCGTAGGTGGCGTAGTTCTGACCGTACGCGTCGATGATGAAGGCGAACGATCGGGATCTAATCGCCGGAGGAATCAGCGCCGCGGCTCGCGCATGCACCGGGACGATGAGGTCGAAGTCCTTCGCGCGACTTTCGAGATCCCTTTCCGTTGCGGAAGAGTGCGAGTAGCCGATCTGCAGGGGTTCGCCGGAAACGGCGGAGCGCACGGTGTTGAGCAGGCGGACGGGAAGGGTTGTGGGGGAGAGAGCGACGATCTCCAGGGAATGGCCCATCGCCTGTAGCGCTCGGATCGTTCTGTCGGCGGCTTTGGCGTCGCCTTTGCCACGAGCGTCTGCGGCGCGGTTCGTGACCACAAGTGTTTTCAATCCGCTGTGCATCTTGGCACGGAGCCCCTCCGGCGCCTTCGGCGCCACCTCCCCATAAATGGGGAGGAGTGTTCGGGTTAGTAGACTTCAGGGTCATGCCTGAGCGACCACGTGCCCTTGTCACCGGAATCACCGGTCAGGATGGCTCTTACCTTGCTGAGCTCTTGATCGAGAAGGGCTATGAGGTCCACGGGCTGATCCGGCGCTCTTCCTCCATCAACACCCGCCGCATCGACCACCTCTACCAGGACCCACACGAGTCCGACCTGCGCCTCATCCTCCACTACGGCGACATGTCCGACGCCACCAGGCTCTCGCGGCTGATCAACGAGGTGCGGCCGCAGGAGGTCTACAACCTCGGGGCGCAGAGCCACGTGAAGGTCAGCTTCGAGGCACCCGAGTACACGAGCGACGTCGACGCGTTGGGGACGCTGCGGTTGCTCGATGCGATCCATCACAACGATCCCAAGATCCGCCTCTACCAGGCATCGACCTCAGAGCTGTTCGGCAGCGCGCCGCCGCCGCAGAGCGAGACGACGCCATTTCATCCGCGCAGCCCGTACGGCGTCTCCAAGCTGTTCGCCTACTGGATCGCGGTCAACTACCGCGAGGCGTACGGCCTGTTCGCCTCCAACGGCATCCTGTTCAACCACGAGTCACCACGGCGCGGCGAAACGTTCGTCACCCGGAAGATCACGCAGGCCGTGGCGCGCATTCGAGCGGGCAAGCAGAAATTCCTCTACCTCGGCAACCTCGACGCCAGGCGTGACTGGGGCTGCGCGCCGGACTACGTGAGCGCGATGTGGATGATGCTTCAGCACCCCGAGCCTCTGGACCTTGTCTTCGCGACTGGCGAGCAGCATTCGGTCCGTGAGTTCGCCGAGATGGCCTTCTCTCTGGTCGGGCTGGACTACCAGAAATACGTGAAGGTCGACAAGGCTTATCTCCGGCCCGCCGAGGTCGACACGCTGCTGGGCGATTCGAGCAAGGCACGGGAGCTCCTTGGCTGGAAGACCACGGTGGACTTCCCCGGCCTGGTCCGCATGATGGTCGAGGCCGACCTCGAGGCCGAAGGGCTCGATCCCGCTCAGGTCATGGTGGGGACGCCGGCGAGGAGCTCCGTCTAGGGGTTTTCGACCCGCGTCCAGTGCTGCATGCCTTCGGGCTCGAAAGCGACCGGGTAGACCTCGCCGCCCATCTCCTTCATCCGGTCGATCACGCCCGCCTTGCGGTCGAACGGGCAGTACAGGAGCATGAAGCCGCCGCCGCCGGCCCCGCTCACCTTGCCGCCGATCACCCCCAGGCGGCGGGATTCGGCGTACATGTCGTTGAGCCGCTCTGTGGTGACCGAGGCGGCGACTTTTTGCTTTGCCTCCCATTCGTGGTGCAGCAGCTGGGCGAAGTCCTCCAGCCGGCCCTTCAGCAGCGCGTCCTTGGCCTCGATGGTCAGCGCCTTCATCTCGTGCAGCGCATCGGCCACGCCCGCTTTGCGGTCGACGTAGCCCTGGACCTGGTGATCGATGAGCTTGGATCCCTCCCGGGTGGAGCCGGTGAAGACCAGGATCATGTTGTACTGCAGCTCGCGAATCGTGGCGGGATCGATGCGCAGCGGGTTGACGACCACGTTGTCCGTGCCGTGAAACTCGATCAGGTTGAATCCGCCGAACGCGGCGGCGTACTGGTCCTGGAGGCCGCCGGCGATGCGGACGTCCTTGCGCTCGATCTCCCACGCTTGCTGGGCGATCTGGTACTTCGAGAGGGGAAGCTGGCGCCACTCCATCAGCGCGCCGATCACCGCGACGACCAGGGCAGAGGACGCGCCCAGACCCGAGCCGGGCGGTGCGTCCGTCTCGAGGAAGAACTCGATCCCGGTGCCGTAGCTGTTTTCATCCGCGACCAGTCTTCTCAGGCAGCCTTTGATGAGATCGAGGTTGCCATCGAAGTGAAGTGGGTCTCCGACCGGCGTGTCGAGGACCGAGTCGAAGTCGAGGGAGCGGACGTGGATCCGGTGGTCGGACCGCAGGCGCAGAGATGCATACGCATAACGGTCGATCGTCGCGCTCAGGACCACGCCGCCGTGCTCATCGACGTAAGGCGACAGGTCGGTGCCGCCGCCCGCGAAGCTCACCCTCAGCGGCGCGCGGCCGCGATAGATCATTCGACCACGCTGCTCTCGACGAGGGAGCAGATCAAGTGCTCGACCGGGAGCATGGCTTCCTGGATGAGCTGCGTGTCTTGGCTGGGAATCACGATCGCGCAGTCCGCGAACTTCTCCATCTCTCCGCCCTCGCCGCTCAGGGCGATCGTGGTGATGCCTTTCTGGGTTGCGGTTTCAAAAGCGGCGATGACGTTGCGTGAGTTGCCGCTGGTGCTGATCCCCAGCAGCACGTCCCCGGGACGTCCGATTGCCTCGAGCTGACGCGCGAATACGCGCTCGAATCCGACGTCGTTGGCGAAGGCGGTGATGAATGAGGTGTCCGTGGTCAGCGCGATTGCCGGCAGAGCGGCGCGATCGACTTTCGCCGAGAGTCGGTTGGTGAACTCGGCCGCCATGTGCTGGCAGTCGGCGGCGCTGCCGCCGTTGCCGCACAGCATCAGCTTGCCTCCGGCGCTGAACGATTCGGAGATCAGGCGTGCCGCACTCGCAATTCGATCGCCGCATTTCTTCGCCACCTGCGCCTGCAGCGCGGCGCTGGCCTCGAGGTGTTTGGCGATCAGTCTTGTCTCGTCGATCTTCATCTCGAGCCGCCTGAACTCCACCGCCAGGGCGGCGTCCGCGGTGGCCAGGGATTCGGGGGTTCCGATGTCGATGACGGGTGCCGGCCCTTTGACCGCGGCGAGCCGTCCGCCCGCCAGGCGGGGAAAGACATCCTTTTCAATGCTCGCCACCTTAGCGATTTCGACGCCGTGGAGGGCTCGCTCTTCGAGCAGGTACACGCCGGCCGAGATCCATGCGGTGCCGCTATCTGGCTTTTCGGCGAACGAGGTTATTCGTCCGTCCGCTTTGACCTCGATCGAGCCGTACCGGCGCTCCGGGCGATCCGGGGCCAGCCAGAGGGTGGCGTTGGCGCCGGTTCGCTCATGCGCCGCTCTCATGAGCCCGAGGTCGAATGGACAGTAGGAGTCGCCGTTGAGGGCCAGCACCGGCCACTCGGACACATGCTGGCCCGCGAGGCGCAGCGCGCCGGCCGTGCCCAATGGCTCGTCTTCGTGTGAGTAGGTGACCTTCATGCCGAGGCGTGTGCCGTCGCCCATTTCCTCCTCGATCTGCTCGCCCAGGTGCCCGGTCGCGAGGATCACGTCTTGGATCCCTTGCTTCTTGATGGCGAGGAGCTGCCACTCGAGAAACGGCCTGTGTCTCACGGGGAGCAGAGATTTGGGCACGTCTTTGGCGATGGTGCCGAGCCTGGACGCCACTCCGCCGCAGAGGACGATCGCTTGCATGAGTCGGCGAATAGGCTATCCGGCCGTCCGGGTTAGCGGATTGACCTTCGAATTGCCGGTTGTGTACAGTGCGTGCTCCGACAATCCACCAATGTCGCTGCACAAACTCAGATACGTCGCTCTGGTGTGTTTACTGCTCTTTCCGATCTCAGCAACCATGTCGGAGAGCGTGCTGGCGGCTACCCGTCCGGCGCTGCATCCCAGGGCGACCATTGCGGGCTCGCTGGCCAGCGGAGCCCACCGTGAGGTTTTCGGCTTCGCGCTCGCCAGCAGCCTGAGCGACCCGACCGTCGGCTATCCGAGCTGGGATTTCTCGCTGCTCAGCACGGTTGCCTTCTTCGGGCTCCACGTCCAGGACGACGGCACCTTCGCCTCCGACCCAGGGTCGACCGTCTGGGGCTCGAGCCAGATCCCGAGCCTGATCAGCGTCGCGCACGCCCACGGGACGCGCGTCGTGCTCACCGTGATCCTGCAGGACTTCGGCACCAACACGCCACATATGTGCGCCGGCCTCTCACATGGGTCCACAACGGTGAGCAGAGCCGTGGCGGAGATGAAGGCCAAAGGCGTCGACGGCATCAACGTCGACTACGAAGGCCTGAACGGCAGCTGTGGCACCGGCGACTCCTCATGGACGCGCCATGCCTTCACAGGATTCATGTCTCAGCTCCGGTCGGCGATGCCCGCCGGCTCCTACCTTTCGGTCGACACGTACGCCAGCTCCGCCTCAGACCCGCTGGGGTTCTTCGACATCTCCGGCCTGGCCCATTACACGGACTCGTTTTTCGTCATGGCGTACGACCTCGAGTACTCGAACTGGTCGAGGCCGCCGGCCAACTGCGGCAGCTTCTGCCTTGGACCCACATCACCGCTGGGGGCCTACAAATACAACGTCGCGGGCACGGTGTCTCAGTACCTGGCGGTCGTGCCGCCGCAGCAGGTGGTGCTTGGCGTGCCGTACTACGGTCGCAAGGCGTGTGTCGGCAGCGGGACGCCAAACGCCGTTCCCACCAGCGCCGTCGTCGCCGACACCTATCTCGACGCGTCGACGGAAACTACTGACGCTGCGGTCCAGCCCGGCAGCTACACGACGCACCGCGACGCCAACGATCCGTCGGGTCAGGAGCGCTGGGACACGTGGATCAACACGACCCTCAACTGCACCCGCGAGCTGTACTGGGATGACGTCACGTCGCTCGGCCTGAAGTACGACGCCGTCAACGGCAGCAACCTCGGCGGACTCGGGATCTGGAACCTCAACTACGGCGGTGGGGCGGCCGAGCTGTGGAACGAGCTCAATTTGAAGTTCGGCACGCTCAACCAGTGGACCGCGCTTGGTGGAGTGCTCAGCGGAAGCGCCGTCATCACCGCCCCCAGCGCCGGGCGCTTCGACATCTTCATCCGTGGTTCGGACAACCGGCTCTGGCACATCTTCTGGAACGGCACCGCCTGGAGCAGCTGGGAAAGCCTGGGCGGCGTGTTGACCTCGGCGCCCGCGGTCACGTCGTGGAACGGACGCCTTGACGTCTTCGTCCGAGGCACCGACCAGGGACTGTGGCACCGCACGTCGAACGGCACGACCTGGACCGCCTGGGAAAGCCTGGGCGGGGTGATGAGCGCCGACCCTTCGGCTGTCTCGTGGGGAGCGGGGAGGATCGACATCTTCGTCCGTGGGACCAACAACGGGATCTGGCATCGCGCGTCCGACGGCAGCTCGTGGACCGGATGGGACAGCCTCGGCGGCATCATCACCTCGAGTCCGCACGCTGTGTCCGGCGGGCAAAGCCACCTCGACGGCTTCGCCACCGGAACCGACCGCGGCCTCTGGCGCGCTCCCTGGGGCGGTTCTTCGTGGGCCTGGAGCCAGCTCGGCGGAGTCTTGACGTCTGAGCCCGTGCCGGTGGCTTCGTCGACCACCCGGATCGACGTCTTCCTCCGCGGGACAGACTCCGGCTTATGGCAGGACACGTGGAACGGGACCTCGTGGGCATGGACCTCGCTGGGGGGCGTCCTGACGTCTGGACCGGCCGCGTCGTCTTGCGCCGCGGGTCACCTCGACGTCTTCATGACCGGCAGCGACAGCGCCATCTGGCAGCGCGGATTCAATGGTGCGAATTGGGGCGCGTGGCGGCGGCAGGGGGGCTTGTGGATGCAGGGCACACCCACCGCGGCGTGCCTGCCCAGCAGCACCACCGTGGAGTTGCTCCATCGCGACGGCAGCGCTTCCCTCTGGCAGACGAACCTGACAGGGTCGTAACCGCGCACCGCTAAGATTCGGCTGCTTCCTTTGCTTGCATTAGCAGCGGCTTGGTGCCTGCTGGCCATCGCGAGCCTGGTGATCGGCACCGGCGTCCTCGCCCTCATCGCTCCCAGATCGTTGGAGCGCCCGGCCGACGGAGCGCTGGTCGCGACATGGATCGGGACCTTGCTCCTGGCGCTGGTCTGGTTGGCCGTGTCGCTCATTCAGCCGCTCGTGCCGATCGTCACTGTCACGCTGGCTGTCCTGCTGGTGGCGGGCGCCCTGCTGCTGCCGAGCGTGAGGACGACTCTGCTGCATCTGGTGACGGGGCTGTCGCCCTGGTCGGTCGTCGGCATGCTGGCCCTGTTGCTCGGCGTCGCGTTCCTGTGCACGCAGACCGTGACGTTCTTCGATACCGGGCTCTATCACGCGGGCTTGATCGAATGGCTGTCACGGTTCGGCTCTGTGCCTGGCCTGGCGCTCATCGAGTACCGCTTCGGATTCACGTCCTCCTGGTTCGCGCTCGCGGCGGTCTTCAACCAGGGTCCGCTGCACGGACGGATCGATGCGCTGCCCGGCGGTTACGCCTTGTGGCTTGCGTCCGTTCATCTTCTGGTCTCGCTCCATCGACTCATGCGGGCGCAAGCCGCCCTGGCCGATTGGTTGGTCGCGATCGCCTACCTGATGCTGCTGGCGTGGGCGGCGCGCGTCGGCATCACGGTGTCGCCGTCGCCCGACGTGCCGGTGATGGTCATGTGCGTCACGGTCGCGTGGGCGATGCTGGTCATAGGGACCGGGCACGTGCGCGATGTGACCCGGTTCGGCCCGGAAGCGGTGCCCGTGCTGCTGTCGGCCCTGGCGTTTGCCTTGAAGCCCACGGTGGTGCCTTTGCTGGTCGTATCGCTGGTCTTTTACGCCCTGCGACGCGGCGTGGGCGGGAGGCTGATTGTTCTGTGTGGACTCGTAGCAGTACTCGTGCTGCCGGTGCTGGCCACAAGCCTCGTCACGACAGGGTGTCCGCTGTTTCCTTCGCCCATCCTGTGCTCGAGCCTGCCGTGGTCGGTCGGGAGTGCGGCCGCGGCGGTCGACCAGAGCACGGGACGGGTCTATCTCGAGTGGACGGGCGTGACTCCGCCGGCCGATGCCAACGGGTGGAACTGGATCCCGCACTGGGCGCGAAGCGAGCCCCTGGGCACGATCACGATCGCCTACATGCTGGTCGCGTCGTTGGCGGCTCTGGCCCTATCGCGATGGACGAAGGCATTCGGAGCCGGCTGGATGGCCGCTCTCGGACTGCTGGGGGTCGGGTGGGTGCTGGCGCTGTCGCCGACGTATCGCTTCCTGGTGGGCTACGCGATCTTGCCGGTGGCGTACCTCGGTGCCGTCCTGTGCGTCAGGCGAGGCCTCAGCGCGGCCGTCTTGGTGCCACCTGCGGCCATGGCCGGGGCGGCGGTCCTGCTTGCGACCGTGGTCGACGCTCATTCCAATGGCCTCACGCTGTCGGCGCGCGCCTACGCGCTGATCGCGCCGGTGGGCGCGCTCACGATCCTCGTGGCGTCGGCGCTGCCCCGGTTGGCGCCGCCGGCCGCGCTGCTCGCGAGCGACAACCGCACGTTCGCCGCCTCAGACCTTGCGGTGCCGCCACCTCTTTCCGAGCTGGCTGCTGCAGATCGCGTCGAGCACACCATGAACGACGTCCGCTATTCCTCGCCGTCCGGTGACAGAGTCTGCTGGGCGGTGATCCCGTGCACCATCGAGCCCGTCGACCCGAGACTTCACCTGCGCGACCCACAGCGCGGAGTCGCGGGTGGCTTCAGCCTGAGCTAGATCCCCGTCGCGCTGGATTGGTAGACGGCGCCTTCAGGACCGCGCTCGAAAAGCTGGACGCTGGTCGTGGCCGGCTGGCACACCGCGCCGGGCTCACCGCCGAAGACGCCACCCATCGAGGTCCAGCCACCCCAGGCCGACCCGTTGAACCCGCGGCGCCAGATCCCGTGGTCGGTGCCCATCAGGAACACGTCGACGTGGCCGGACGAGCAGCTCGACGCCGCCGGAGTCGAGGTCAGCACCCCACCCAGCGAGGTCCACTGCCACGACGTGCCGTTCCAGGTGTTCTGCCACAGCCCCTGGTCGGTGCCCCGCACGAAGACGTCGATGCGCCCGCTTGACGAGGCAACCGCGCCGGGGTCAGAGGTGGAGATCCCGCCCAAAGACGTCCAGCTCCATCTGCTGCCGTTCCACGTCGCCTGCCACAGGCCGTGGTTGTCCGTCCCGGTCACAAAGACATCGAGCCCGTTGGTGCCCCGCGACGCGGCGGACGGGCCTGACGTGAGGATCCCGCCCATGGAGTCCCAGCCGGACCATGCGGTCCCGTCCGAGGACCGATGCCACAGCGCGTTATCGGTGCCGCGGACGAAAACGTCGATCCGGTTGGTTGCCCACGACACGGCCGTCGGGTCGGAGGTCAGCAAGCCGCCCAGGCTTTCCCAGTTGCCCCAGGTCGTGCCGTTCCAGGGCCGGTGCCAGAGGGCGCTGTCGGTTCCGCGCACGAAGAGGTCGGTCCGGGTGGCGCCCCACGAGGATGCGCCCGGGTTGGAGGTTATGACGCCGCCCACCAAGGACCATCCCGACAGCGAGAAGAAATCGCTCATCGATGACGCGGCCAGGTCGTTGGCCGTCAACGTCGCCAGGCCCAGCTGCTGCTCGAACGTGCGGAGCAACGAATAGTGGTTGTAGACGACCGAGCTCCGATACGCGGCGCTGACGCCGCTGCCGAGCATCACCATCGGCACCTGGTTCGTGCCGCTCGAGTCGTCCTCGTCCCACACGATCGAGAGGATGGAGCGCTGGCTGGTGAAGGCGGGGGAGGCGAGGATCAGCGGCACCTGCTGCTTAAGCCACGAGTCGCCCGTGGCCACGGTGCAGTCATGCGTGTCGTTGCACATGTTGGGTGTGATGAACGCGTAGTTCGGGGTGGATGCGGCGGAGCGAAGATCGGTGCTCAGCTGGGTATACGGAACCACGTGACTCTGGCAGCGGGCGGCGTTGTTGCGGACGTCATTGAAGTAGATGAACGGGTTGTGCTTCTGCGCGTAGGGATAGCTGTCGCCGACAAAGCACGCCGACGGCATCGATTCCTGATACGTCTTCCAGCTCTTGCCGGCGGACTCGACGCTGTCGGCGATGTTGCTTGCGTTGACCCAGCACGTGGTGCAGTCGGAGGTGATGCCGTACGTGCTGCCACCGACCATCGCGAGGTAGTTGGGAAGGCTGGGGTGGGTGACCGCGAAGTAGTTGGCCGCCAGGCCGCCGGAGGGGAGGAGGCTGTTGAGATAAGGCGCCGAGCTGCTGCCGATGAGCTGGCTGTAACCGTGGTTCTCCATCACGATCACGAAGACGTGGTCGAGCGCCGGCGTCGTGGCTGCCGCCGCGGGCGTCGCCGGCGGCACCAGCCCCACCAGGGCAAGCCCACCCGCCAATCCGGCAATGCAGCGTCTCAGGACCAAGCCGGGCGCAGTTTGCCCGGCGGCGCCGACGGCCCGGACCTAGCCGGGTAAACAGTCGTGAATAGCTGAGGGCTTTATGTCCCCGGAGCGCTCGATTGCAGCAGAGAGCCGTCCGGCCCCCGTTCAAACAGCTGGACTGTCGTCGTTCCGCTGGGGCAGACAGCCCCTGGGTCGACCGTGAATTGACCCCGCAGGGCACTCCAACCGCCCCAGGCGGTGCCGTTAAACCCGCGCTGCCAGATGCCCTGGTCCGTCCCGAGCATGAACACGTCGAGGTGTCCGGCCGCGCATGAGGACGCGTCCGGACCGGAGGTCATGACCCCGCCCAGCGACGTCCAGCTCCACGAGGTCCCATTCCACGATGACTGCCAGAGGCCCTGGTCGGTCCCGCGGACGAAGACGTCCAGGCGGTTGGTGGTCGACGCGACCGCGCCCGGGTTGGACGTGGCCACACCGCCAAGCGATGTCCAGCTCCAGGCGGTCCCGTTCCACGTCGCCTGCCACAGGCCGTGGTTGTCGGTGCCGGTCACGAAGACATCGAGCCGGTTCGCCCCCCACGACGCCGCGTCGGGCGCCGACGTCAAGATGCCGCCGAGGTTTTCCCATCCGCTCCACGTCGTGCCATCGGAAGACCGATGCCACAACGCGTTGTCGGTGCCCCGCACGAAAACGTCGATCCGGTTGGGACCCCAAGAGACGGCGCTGGGGTCCGCGGTGATGATGCCGCCCAGGCTGACCCACCCGCCCCAGCTCGTCCCGTTCCAGGTGCGATACCAGAGGCCGTTGTCGGTGCCTCGCACGAAGACGTCGGTCCTCGTCGAGCCCCATGACGATGCGTCAGGACCCGCGGTGATCACGCCTCCCAGCGAGTTCCAGGTCACGTTCATGTTGAAAGACCTGATCACCGTGTGCGAAGGCACGAAGACCTGCCCGCCGGCTTCGGCCGGGGTGACGAAGCGGTTGATGCCGAAGGCGGCGCTTTGATAGATGAGCGCCCCGGTCGACGCGTTCCAGGCCGTCAGGCCGTTGTTGCTGACCGCCCAGACCGCTCCCGCCGCCACGATGGGCGGACCGAAAGTGGTCGAGCCCCCCGCGTGCCAGTTGGGCGCGGGGCATGCCGCGTTGCACTGCGTGAACGAAGGCGCGCCGGTGTTGACGTTGAGCGCGACGATGCCGCGGCCCTCGCACTCGACGTAAACGAAGGGCGCCGCGTACGCGA
>VBDY01000232.1 GCA_005882775.1 Chloroflexota bacterium
GCCCTCAACCGGCTCGCGAAACTGCTCGCGAGGAGTCCTGGGCACGAGTGAGAACGACCCGACGATCTGGCCCAATGTGGGGGCGAGCGACTCAGCCTGCTCGTGCGGTGCCTGGAAGCCCGAGATCAGGCCGCTCTCTCCCTGGGTCACAACCGAGTAGAGGCCGGCGACGCTTCGGCCGGCTGTGCGCGACTCAGTCCGGAGGAACAACGGTTCCTGACTGGTCTGCCAGAACTGCTGCGCCACCGCACTCGGCGTAACCGGCTGGCCAAAGCTAATCGGGCAGAAAATGGCCTGCACCAGCGCGCCGGGGTCCTGGAACACGGAGACGACGCTATTCCTGACACGTACCTGCCATCCGGCTGGCTGATGCACCGTGAAACCGGCCCACGAATCGATGTGCTGACCACCACCTGCGGTCATGGCTTCCCCTCCTCCAGACCGGTGCCGCGTCCGCGCTTGACTATACGCGCCTCGCCCGGTAAGTCAGGACACAACTGCTACTTTGGGGACTTGAGCGTGCGATTGGGAGATGAGGCGGCGTTTGTGGCGCTCACGGAGCCCTACCGGCGACAGCTCCACCTGCACTGCTACCGGATGCTGGGCTCTTTCGATGAGGCGGAAGACCTGGTACAGGAGACGCTGCTGCGGGCGTGGAGGGGCCGGGCCGGGTTCGAGGGACGGTCAACGGTCAAAACCTGGCTCTACCGCATCGCGACGAACGCATGCCTCGACCACATC
>VBDY01000014.1:0-6614 GCA_005882775.1 Chloroflexota bacterium
TGGTTCTCCTCCGGGCTCTGGCCATTCGCCACGCTCGGCTGGCCGAAGGACACGGAGGACCTGCGCCGCTTCTATCCCACCCAGGTGCTCGATACGGGCCGCGACATCATCTACCTGTGGGTGGCCCGGATGGTCTTCCTGAGCCTGCACTTCATGCGGACCATCCCCTTCTCGGACGTGCTGATCCACGCCACCGTGCTGGCCACGGACGGACGGCGGATGAGCAAGTCCCTCGGAACCGGGGTCGATCCTCTCGACGTGGTGGATGCCTACGGGGCGGATGCGACGCGCGCCTGGTGCACCTACTTCGGCACCAGCGGCCAGGACATTCGCTTCTCGCAGGAGAAGATCAAGGACTATCGGGATTTCGCCAACAAGCTCTGGAACGCTACCCGCCTTGTCCTTCTGAAGAGCGAAGCGGCCGGCCGGCCCGACCTGTCTCGCCTCGGCCCGGCCGATCGCTGGATCCTGGGCCGGCTCAACCGGGTGGTGGAGATCGTGACCCGCGGATTCGAGCGTTTCGAATTCGGCCCGGCCATCGATGCGCTCTACGAATTTGCCTGGCATGAGTTCGCCGACTATCACCTCGAGCTGATGAAGGCCGGGCTGGCGGAACCGGGCGTCGCGGCCCAGGTTCTCGAGGTGACCCTGCGACTGCTTCATCCGATCATGCCCTTCATCACGGAAGAGCTCTGGCAGCGGCTGCCGCACCAGGGCGACACCATCCTGTATGCGCCCTGGCCCGTGCCGGACCGCAGGCATGAGGACGCCGCGCTCGAGGGCGAGATGGCGCATCTCGTCCAGGTGGTGCGCGCGGTGAGAAACCTGCGCCGGGAGGTCGATCAGCGAGTTCGGCGGCCGCCCGCCCGGATCGATTCGAGCCGGCCCCTGCTCCAGGATTCAACTGGCCGGGCGTACATCGCCACCCTGGCAGAGCTCGAGCTCGACGGCGCGGGGGCAGCGGGTGGCCAGACGGTCGTGGTCGGCGATACCACCGTCACCATCGGCCTGGCGGCGGACGGTGGCGCGGAGAGACCGCGGCTCGATGCGGAGCTGCGCAGGCGCGAGCAAGAGATCGCGGCGCTCGAGCGCAAGCTGGCGAATGCCGCGTTCACGAGCAAGGCTCCCGCACAGGTAGTCCAGAAAGAGAGGGAGCGTCTGACCCAGGCTCAACAGGCGGCGGTCCGGCTCCGGGAGCTTTTGGGACAGAAGCCGGGATAGGGTAAGGTATAGCGGTTATCACGCCGGTTAAGGAGGCGACGTGCCCAACCTCACTTCTCTAAGGCCTCTTCTCTACATCATCGTCTTCTACCTGATCGCCTTCTGGCTCAGCCTCTCCTACTGGGCATTCCGGGACGCACGCGAACGTTCGCCGAGCGTGGCGTTCCATGTGTTCGCCACCGGGATCTCGCTCCTGCTGCCGATATTCGGCCTGTTCATCTACATGATCATCCGGCCGCCGCTGACGATGGCGGAGCGGCGAGCGCTCGAGCTGGAGACCGCGGCGCTTTCCGAACCGGGCGGTCCCGCGCGCGAGCTGCGCCCCTGTCCCAGCTGTGGCGAGCCCATCGATTCCCAGTACGTGCTCTGCCCGCATTGCAAGACCCAGTTCAGCAAGCTCTGCCCGCGGTGCAACAAGCAGCTCAAGCTAGGCTGGAGCGTGTGCCCATACTGTGCCGAGGAAGTGCCCTTGCAGGGCAGCGTTCCGACCCCGCGCATCGCCAGGTAATCGCAGGAAGTAGCCGGCGCGCGGGCGTGGCGGCCCCGTTGATGCGCTAGAGCATGCCGCTTCAGCTGCAGGCGCTGCTGCCGTTCGCCGCGATCGTGGCCGCGGCCCTGGCCGTCCGATTCAGGCCCGCCCGGCGCACGAATGGCGTGGTCGCCGCCGCCGGCGCCGGCGCCGCCGCGACCATCGCGCTGATCGAGCTCGTCCGATTGGCTCCGGGCGAGCGCGTCGATTCCTCCTACCTCAGCACCTTTCCCTATGCCGAGCTGACCATTCACTCTGACGCTCTCTCGCTGAGCTTCGCCGTAGTAACGGCCTCAACCGCCTGCCTCCTGATGCTGGTCCGGGTCGTCTCGCGCGGTGACCGCCGCGACCCCTGGTTTAACTGGCTGATCGCGACCGCCGCAGCGCTCTCTGTGGAGCTGGCCGGCAACCTGCTGTTGCTCTACGTTGCCTTTCAGCTGCTGACCCTGGCCTGGAGCGGCGCCCTCGATGAGGCGGCTCCGCGCCGGCGCTGGCTCCGGTTCACGCAACAGGCATCCGACCTGGGGCTGCTGTTTGTGGCTGGACTCACGATCCAATCAGTGGGCACCAGCGCCTACTCGGGAGTTCCCTCCGACACGATCGGCCCGGCCGCCTTCCTGGTGGCCCTGCTTCCGGCCCTGACCAGGATCGGGGCGCTCGCCATGCCGTTGAGCGGCCCGCAGGCGCCTGTCCTGTTCGAGCCGGCTGTCGCCTGGGCGGCGCCGGCAGGGTACCTGGTTCTCCGTCTGCTCTCGCTCACCGGCGGTCGGGTCCCGACCCGCACCATCGAGGTGGCGCTGTTCGCGGTGGGCCTTGTTGCCGCCGGGATGATGGCGCTGCTGGCTGCGGTCGAAGGATTGCGGCCGTCGCTCCCGGTGCGGCTGGTGACCGTACTGGCGTTGACCGCGCTCGCCATCTCGGCGCTGGGGACTCCGCTTTCCACGCTCGGCGCCGGCTGGCTATGGCTGCTCCTGATCCCTTTGACGGGCCTCACCTGCGTGCGTCTCGGTCCGCGCTCCCTGGCCCGGGTGATCCTGCTCTTAAACCTGGCACTGGTCCCACCCGGCGCCGCCTTCATCGGACTGTGGCTGGCCGGGCAGGGACTGATTCAGAGCACCGTGCTCTCGCTCGTACCCCTGGCGCTGGTGGCGCTCGTGGTCGCGGCCGGCGTGGCATCGGTGATCGCGCTGGATGAGCACCTCCGGATCGACCTGCCCTCGGGGTGGGGGCTGGCGCTCCTGGCGGCCGGCGCCTTCCCCGGCATCGCGCTTGTCTACCTGGTGGCCCCGGCCGCGATGGCTGTTCGCGCGATCCCGGGGGGAACCTTCCAGGTCAATCCGCTGGGCATCACCGCCGGAACGCGTTTCTGGCCGGCCGCCCCAGTCTGCCTGGCAGTCGCGGCGGCGCTGTTCATCCTGCTCGAGCGGCTCGGAACCCGGCTGCCGCTGCGCCGCTCGTCGATCGACGTTGTGGCCCGGCTCGCAACGATACGGTTGCCGAAGCTCCGGTTGCACAACCTGCCAGATGAGGTCACCCTGAGGCGGGCCTATTGGGCGGTCTTCGCTGCCGCGCTGGCAGCTGCGGCGCTGGCGCGATGATCCTCTACCTGCCCGTCCTGGTCTTCCTCGCCGGGCTGACCCTCGCCCATCGCCGGTCCCGGGTGCAGCGGCTGATCGGGCTGCTGGTGATGGTTGCCGGCGGCGCCGGCAGCCTGGCACTGGTCGTCGAACCGGCGGTGGCAGCCGGCTGGGCGCTCGGACCGATCGCTGGCGTGCTGCTGGCGCGGCCGGTGGGGACGCGGCGCCGGCTTGCTTTCGAGGCCCTGGTGCGCCGGTCCGTGGTCCTGGTGGTGGCAATCCTCGCCGCCGGGATCGTAGCTTCGAAGCTCGGCTTGGGCGAAAACCCGTGGCCCCTCACCGGCGTCGTCTGGTTCGCCGGGGCAGTGGGTCTCGACTGGCTGCTGATGCCCCTGGACGACGAAGACCGGGCCAGCGGCGGGGTTCTCACCCTCGCCGGTTTCACGGGGGTGCTGGTGCTGGCGACCGCGCCGGGCGTGCTGACCGCGGTCGTGGCCGGGCTGGCCGCGCTTGTGCCGGCTGTGGTGAGCCGCTGGCGCGGCCTGGGCGCCGCCCCGCCACCGGTCCGGGCCGGCCTCCTGCTCGCTGCCGGGATAATCGCCGTGGCGGGGATCTCTACCACGGCGCTGTTTGGGGTCTCGGTCTCCGACGTCCGGCTCAGCCTTGCCGGTGTTGCTCTCCCGGGGCTCGGGATCGTGCTGCTGGCGGCTGCCCTCCAGGGTGAGGGCTGGGCATGGCTGGGACCTGTGGCCGGTCTGGCCGTGGCGGCCACCTCGCCCGTACTTCGCTGGGCCGCACTGGCCGCGGTTGCCGCGGCGCTGCCCTCGACCGACCGTCGAGGCCAGCGTTTGCTGTGGGCCGGCATCGTGGCGCTGCTCCTGAGCCCGGTCATCCAGGTCCTGGCCGCTGCGCCCTTTGCTCTCCGACTCTCGCCCGTTGCCCTTGCCGCCGGCCTGGCCCTGGTGGCGCTCGCCGCCTCGACCGGGCCAGTCAGAGCGCTCGTGCTTCCGGCCGCGAGCGTACAGGTGCTGCAGGCTGTCCAGCAGTTGGGTCAGGCAGGGATCACCCGCTTTCAGCTTGCGGCCGCGGCGGGAGCCATTCTTCTGTTGGCCTACCCGCTGATGGTGGAGACCGGTTCCCGACCCGTCAGGGTCCGGGTGAGTCGAGCCGTCATGACTGCCGGGCTGCTTATGATTGCGGTCGCGGCGCATGACCCGCTGGACCTGGGATCGGTGGCGGCCTTTCTTCTGCTGATCGACCTGGCCGTGGTGGCGCCAGCCCGGCTCGACGGACCGCTGGGCAGGTTGGCCGAGTCCGGATGGCCGCCTGCGGTGGCCTTCTCAGGTCGGGTCCTGGCGGTGGCCGCGGCCATCCAGGCTTCGGTCGCTCTCGGCGCACTCGCGGTCGCGCTCACCGCCGGTCTGTATCTCTCTGGGATCCTGTCGAGCCCTCGGCGAAAAGCCGCCGGAGCGCCGCTGACGGTCAGCGGCTGGACGGTCGCCGTCGTCTCACTTGGGTGCGGGCTCGCGCCCGCAATCTTCCTGCGGATGCTGCACGTCTGATCCGGGCGCTGGCCGATGTTACAATCGGCGGCGCCACGGAGATCGGATGCAGCGGTCGACCCTAGTTGGCCCGAGCCACACGGCTGGTGCTGGCGTCGTCGTCGCCAAGACGTATGGAAGTACTGTCCCGAAGCGGGCTTCGCTTCGATGTCGTCAGGCCGGGGATCGACGAGGTCCCTCCCGTGCCCATGCCACCAATTCGCTACGTGCAGTGGGCCGCCGAAGCCAAGGCACGGGCGGTGGCGAAGCGAGTTCGCAACGCGCTCGTGGTCGGCGCCGACACCGAGGTGGTGCTTGACGGCAAGGTCTTCGGCAAGCCCATGGACCGACTCCACGCCCGGCGCATGCTGCGCGCGCTTTCCGGCCGGACCCACGTCGTGTACACGGCGATACACGTGATAGATGCGGCATCGGGCGATACCACTCATGGGTACTCTCGCACCAGGGTCACCCTGCGTCGCCTTTCGGACAGGCAGATCGACGCCTACGTGCGCACGGGCGAGGTGCAGGATAAGGCCGGTGCTTACGCTATACAGGCCAGAGGGCGAAGCCTGGTCAGTAAGATCGAGGGGCCCTTCGACAATGTGGTCGGCATGCCGATGCACCTGCTGCGCCGCCTGTTGCGCGAGTACGGAGTGAGCCTGCCGCCTAAACCCGAGAAATGAAAGTGATGATTGCCTTGAGGCGCGCGGCGATCGGGTTGGCGTTGCTCGTAAGCGTGCCGGTCGCCGCCTGCGGGGCCGTCAGTGGTGCCCGCCTCCAGGTGACTCAGACATCGGATGCGACGGCCGGCACTGACCACAAGGGCCACCTGGCGCCCGGGACCTTTGCCGGGATCACGGTCGCGATCCGCAACATCGGAGCCGCGCCGGCCCGCGGGCTGACCATCCAGGACCTGCTGCCCAGCGGCTTCCGCTACTACGAGCTCACCACCCTTGGCGGCAACGCGATTCGGACCTCGACCCAGGAGCCGGGGGCGCAGGGCGACCCGCAGTGGGGTACATGGACCATCCCCGCCGCCAGCGCCACCAGGGAGAGCGAGCTCGTCCTCAGCTTCAAGGTGCAGGCGGCGACCCAGCCGGGGGACTACACAAACCACGTCAAGATCAATGGCTCCGAGGTGGGCGAGGTCGACGAGGGCGATGGCCTGCCAATCGTGGTCGAGCCGCGACCGTCCCTGGCCGTCACCACGGCCGCCACCACCGACAAGGCCACCACCGGGGGCACGGTCACCTACGTGATTTCCGTGAACAACGTGGGATCCGCCGTCGCCAGGGCCGTGGTGGTGTCCGCGACACTACCGCCCGGTTTCATTTACACAAGCACCACCGGCTTCGAGGGCAACAGCTCGCGCATCACCAACGTCGACCCCCCGGGCACCAGCCTTCTGCCGGTGTGGGCGTCCTGGAACGTCCCCGCGCAGGTCAACGGCACACCCGGGCTGCTGCGCATCACCTTCCAGGCGCGTATCCTGGCCGGCGTTAAACCGGGTATCTATACGCTGACCACGGGCCTGACCGCCGCCCAGGATATTCCAGCGGTGACCGCCGGCAACGGCGCCCCGGTGGCGGTGGGTAAAGGGACCACGATCCCGATCAGCGTGACGGTCGCGCCCACCTCTCCCTATGCGCCCCAGGGTGGGAGCGTGACCTACGTGATCACGGTGGAGAACGACAGCAACGACGCGGCCACGGGCGTCAGGGTCACGGATACCCTGCCCGCCGG
>VBDY01000014.1:6655-10502 GCA_005882775.1 Chloroflexota bacterium
ATGGGGTCCATTCAACATCCCCGCGGGCGGATTCAACGGCGTGACCCTGGTGATCACTTTCACCGCCGGCGTCAACAGCGCCTCCCTCGGCCCGCACCCGAACGTGGTTTCAGGGAGCGCCACCAACGCGCAGATCACCGGAGCCGCGGACCAGAGCCCGGTCAACGTCACGGCTGGCTAAACGAGCGGAGCGAGCTTTAGCGTCGGGCGGGCGGGCTGCAGGCTCGTGCAAGCATACGAGCGCATCCTGGTTTTCTTGCGCGAGTGCGCCGCGAGCCGTTTGCAGGCCGCACCCGCCCGTTTTCGTATCCTCGCGTGAGGATATGCGCAGCCCGCACCCGCCCGCTCAGTATCCTCGAGAGAAGACATGTCTAAGACACAACGCGAACTGAAGGCGCTGCGCCAGTCGCAGCGAGAGGAAGCGCTGCGCCGCCAGCAGGCGAAGGATCGGCGCAGCCTGATGATCATCGCCGGGTCGATCCTCGCGGCCGGGCTGCTGATCGCCGGCGTGGCTATTTATCTGCATAACCAGGAGACCAAAGGGTCGGCGAACCGGCTGACCTTCCAGGCAGTGACCGGCGTCGCCGGCACCCAGATTCCGGACGAGGGACCGCGCAATCACATCGATCCGTCGATCACGCCAACGTACAAGTTCTATCCGCCGACCTCGGGGCAGCACTACGGAACGCCCGACGGCCCGGCGCCGTGGCAGACAACTGACCAGACGTTGCGCGAGGGAACGTTCGTGCACAACATGGAGCACGGGGGCGTGGTCATTCTCTATAACTGCCCGAGCGGGGCGGCCTGCGACACCCTGAAGAGCCAGCTGTCGAACTACGTCAATAACCTGGCCCCGGTTGAGCCGCAGTTCGGCGAGGTGAAGATGCTGATGACTCCGTACTCGAAGGGCATGACGAAAAAGGTTGCCCTGGTTGCCTGGAACTGGATCGAGTTCCTGGACGGATACGACCAGGCCGAGATCACGCGCTTTTACGAGATCCACGTCGACAAGGGACCCGAGCAGATCGGATGATAGACTACGTAGTCGCGCCCTGGGGCGCTTTGCCTATGTATGCCATTGTTGCCGCGAGTGGAAAGCAGTTTCGGGTGAGCGAGGGTGACCGGATCGTGGTCGATCGGGTCTCCGCCGACGTGGGCGAAACCATTCGTCTCGAGTCGGTGCTCATGCTGGGCGGCGATCAGGCGCCGCAGGTGGGAAAGCCATTTGTGAGTGGCGCCTTTTTGGAAGCCACCGTCCTGGCGCACCGGGCAGGCGACAAGATCATCGTGTTTCGGATGAAGGAGCGCAAGCGCTTCCGGCGCAAGGTCGGGCACCGGCAGCAGTTGTCGGAGTTGAAGATCGGGTCTATCCACGCGCCCGGCCTGAAGCGGAAAGAATCGGCCACATCCAAGGAAACCCCTGAGGCGGGGGCCGCCCCGCAAACGGCGGGGACCGCCGTCGCTGAGGAAGGGCCGGCGCCCAGGAGCCGCACCAAAAAAACCGGTCAGGGCAGCCGGAAGAAAACGCAGGAGTAGAAGTTGGCACACAAGAAAGGCGCAGGCAGTTCGCGAAACGGGCGGGACAGTGTTGGCCAGCGAGTCGGCCTCAAGACCGGGGCCGGCCAGGCGGTCAATGCGGGGACGATCATCCTCCGGCAGCGCGGCACCGCCATCCATCCGGGCGCCAACGTCGGCATGGGGCGCGATCACACGCTGTTTGCCCTGGTCGACGGGACGGTCCGATTCGAGCGCACCGGGCATGGGCGTAAGCGCGTTTCCATCCTCCAGGAAGCGACCGTCCACTAAGCTACCGCGGGCCTCGCGGACCGGCTGATGTTCACCGACCGCGTTCGGGTCTTCGTCAAGGCGGGGGATGGGGGAGCAGGCGCCCTCAGCTTTCGGAGGGAGAAGTACGTTCCTCGGGGCGGCCCCGACGGGGGCAATGGGGGCCGGGGCGGCAACATCATCCTCGAGGTCTCAAACGACCTGAATTCCCTGGCGGACTTTCGCTACAAGCACCACTTCGTGGCACCCGCCGGCGGGCGCGGTGGGGGCAGCCGCCGCCATGGGAAGGACGGACGCGACCTGCTACTCAAGGTGCCACCGGGGACCCTGGTCAAGGACGATGAGGGGAGCACCCTCGCCGACCTGATCGCCCCCAAGCAGCGCCTGGTCGCGGCGGCCGGCGGGCGTGGCGGTAGGGGGAATGCCAACTTCAAGAGCGCGACCCGGCAGACCCCACGCTTCGCCGAGCTGGGCGAGCCAGGAAAGTCGCGCTGGCTGACCCTCGAACTGAAGCTGATCGCGGACGTGGGGCTCTTGGGATTGCCGAATGCCGGCAAGTCCACCCTGCTGGCCGCCTCCAGCGCCGCGCGGCCGAAGATCGCGGACTACCCGTTCACGACGCTCGAGCCCGTCCTGGGCGTGGTCGAGCTGGATCCGGAGACCACTTTTGTCATGGCCGACCTGCCCGGCCTGATCGAGGGGGCGTCGGAAGGCGCCGGGCTGGGGCTGCAGTTCCTGCGCCATATCGAGCGGACCCGGGTGCTGATTCACGTGGTCGACGGGACGGCCGGCGATCGCGAAAAGCTCTGGTCGGACTACGAGCAGGTGCGCGGGGAGCTGCGCAAGTACAGCTCGGCGCTCGCCCGCCGCCCGCAGCTGGTTGCGATCAACAAGATGGACGCGCTGGCCGACGCCGGTGAGGTGCTGGCCTTCCGTCAGCGCCTGGTTCGCCTCCGCAGGCGTTCGTTTCCCATCTCGGCCGCCACGGGTGAGGGAGTACAGGACCTGCTCTGGGCGGCAGCCCGAGCGCTCAAGAAAACCCCCCGCGAACAGCTCGCCGAGCCCCTGCCGGCGCTGAAGGTGTATCGGGGGCCGGCCACGGCAGAGCCGTTCACGATCGTTTCGCAGGAGGGCGGCTTCACCGTGTCGGGCTCCCAGCTCGAGCGCCTGCTGGCCATGACCGACCTGCGAAACCCGGAGGCCCTGGCACGCTTTCAGCGGACCCTCGACCGGTGGGGCTTGAATGAGGCGCTGGCAAGGCACGGGGCTCGCGGCGGGGAGACGGTCCGCATCCGCGACGTCGAGTTCCTTTACGATCCCAGCCGGTGAGCCGCGCCACATGATCGGGATCCTGGGAGGGACCTTCGACCCTGTCCACCTCGGACATCTGACGGCGGCCGAGCAGGTGCAACGCGTGGCCCGGCTGGAGGAGGTCTGGTTGATGCCCAACGCCCGGCCGCCGCACAAGGTCGATGGTCCCTATGCGAGTGCACAGGACCGGCTGGCGATGGTGGAGCTCGCTGTCCAGGAGCGCCCCGGCCTGCGGGCGTCCGACCTCGAGGTGCGGCGGGGTGGCGTCTCGTATACGGTCGACACGCTCGCCGCCCTGGCATCGTCGTTTCCCGGCGCGACGTTTGCGCTGCTCCTCGGCTACGATGCCGCGCTGCAGATCCGTAGCTGGCACCGGGTGGACGATCTGTTGCGGGCGGCGCATTTCGCCATCTTCGAGCGCCCCAGTGTCGAGCTCAAGGAATCCGATGTCTATGCGCTCGGCTTTCCGCCCGAACGTACCCAGTTCCTGCGCATCCACACGCCAGCCATCGCCGCGCACGAGATCCGGGCGCGGCTGCAGTCGGGGAAATCCGTGAACGGCCTGCTGCCGCCCTCGGTCGCCGCTTACATTTATGAGCACGAGCTGTACGGGGCGCGGCGTAAGCCCGTCGGGGTGTGAGGCGGCGATGGGATAATTGGGAGGAATGACTCCCCTTCAGCTGAGCCGGCTCATTGCGGATGCGGCTGAAGAAAAGAAAGCCCGGGCGGTGGTCCGGATCGATATCCGCCA
>VBDY01000162.1 GCA_005882775.1 Chloroflexota bacterium
ATCCAAGGGATTCAGCGCCGAAGAAAAGGCGGCGGCGCGCGAGCGTGTCCGGGAGCTCAAGGCCGAGGCGGCCAAGGCGGATGGGAAAACGGAGCTGCTTGCGGCTATCGCCAGAATGCAGGAGCCGGATCGCGCCATTGCCAAGAAGGTCCACGCACTGATCACAGCCGCAGCTCCGGCTCTCACGCCGAAAACGTGGTACGGAATGCCCGCCTACGCCAAGGACGGCAATGTGATCTGTTACTTCCAAAACGCAGGGAAGTTCAAAGTCAGATACCAAACGCTCGGCTTCAGCGACAAGGCGAAAATCGACGACGGCGCCATGTGGCCGATTCAGTACGCGCTCAGCGAGTTGACTGCCAGCGAAGAGGCCAAGATCACCGCGCTTGTGAAAAAGGCGGTGCGCTGAGGGCGCCGTCGCGCTCGCGTTGGCCATGGCGCCATCACCCCGCTTCCGATCTAACCGTCAAGGTATTTGTGTTTCAGAACACTAGGCCGCCGGGATCTGGTCGGGCTCGCGGGCGCGGACCGGCACGTGAAAGCGTCCAGCGTGTTCGGGAACCGCGACCAGCCGACCGTCCCTAGCCCGAGCCAGTTGCCAGCCACCTTCGTGGACTTTCACGTGGTGGCGATGGCACAGGAGGATGGTGTTGTCGAGGCTGGTCTCGCCGCCGAGCGCCCAATGCACGATGTGATGGGCTGCCGACCACGATGCCGGCCGGTCGCATCCAGACGGCCACCGACAGTACTGGTCGCGGGCGTTGAGCGCGCGCCGCATCGAGCCTGAGACAACCCGCCAGGCGCGGCCCACATCGATCACCGCCGAATCCGGTGCCAGGACGATCCGGGTGATGGTGGCATCACAGGCGAGCCGCTGCACCGTCTTGCTCGACACCGGCGTCGAGAACTCCATCTCGGCGGCCAGGCCACCCTTGATCCCCATCAGCGTCTCCAGCGAAGTGGTGACCTGCAGATGAGGGCGCTGGCCTCCCCGCTGCGGGATCAGGCCGGCGTCGAGCCCGTGGCTGGCGAGCTCGACCAGGGCGTCCGCCATCCGGCGCTCCCAGTCGCGGTCGTCCGACTTGCCGGTCCTCTCCGCCAGGGGATCGAGCGCGGTCAGAACGGCCGCCCCGCCGATCGGGTCGAGCCAGCCCCGGACGATCACGCTGCCGTCGTCCTTGGAGACGACTCGCAGATGGCGGGCCTCTGCCAGATGTCTTTGCTCGCGCGCGAGGTTCTCGGCGTCCAGGCCGTGGCGCAGCTGCTGACCGAAGTGCCAAAGCCGGCTTGCGCTCCTCTCCCGAGCCAGCTCCAGGATTTCGACCTCGTCAAAGGCGTCGACCATGTCGTACTCGGCGTAGGCGTTCCGGGTGCGGGCGATCACCGACAGGTGAGCGAACCCGATCGTGCCTTCGACCACGGCCCTAGCGCTCTCGGCCAGCGCAGACAGCTGGCGGCCGATGGAGAGCCGGTCACTGGTGTCGCGTGCCCCCATCTTGCACCGGTGGCGGATCCAGTCGTAAGGGCTGGTCGATGCCTGCTGGTCGTACTCGTCTGTCTCAGCAAAGATGGCGGCTGTCTCGGAGAACTCGAGCTCGATGAGGTCGCACACCCAGCGGAGCGCGATCAGCTCCTCGGCCAGGTCTTCCTGAGCCCGACCTGATTTCGGGCGCTGGCGGAAGCCGCCTACGGCGGACTGGAGTGCCGCGATCGCTGACGGCGGTTGGGATGGGGTACTGGTTTCGTCGGCCTGGTCCTCGCTAGCCGCAGCTCCCCCTACCCCCACGATCACGACTTCATTATACGAACGTATGTTCGCAGTGTCAAGAGCCGGATTTTGCCCGCCGCTGGTCACGTCGAATGCGCTCGTATACTCGATTCACAGGGGTGCGCTTACCGCGCTGAGAGGTGGTCTTGCCACCAACCCTTAGAACCTGATCTGGGTAATGCCAGCGGAGGGATGGAGATGGCCTCACCGGTCGACCTCAAAGAGGCTCCGGCCGACGCGTTCCTGAAGGTCGAGACGCGCGGGATCGACGCCATCCCGGAGGCCGAGCGCCACGGCCGCCCCCGCGAGCTGGGCTTTCTCTGGGCCGGGGCGTTCGTCAACTACGCCAGCCTGCTCACCGCGAGCCTGCTCACCACCTATTACGGTCTTGGTGTTTGGGACGGGCTGGTCGCGGTACTTCTGGGGACGGTCGCCGGCGCCATCCTTCTCGGCCTGCTGAGCAACACAGGGCCGCGCAGTGGCCAGCCGCAGATCGTCTTCACGCAGCGGATCTTTGGCCGTCGCGGAGCCTACCCGGGTGCGTTTCTAACCCTTTTCCTGGGGGTCGGATGGTTCGCCGTCGACACGGTGATCGCTGCCCTCGCCGGCGTTCAACTGCTCCAGGTCGCCGGTGTCAGCGCCGACCTCGCCAATAAATTCCTCTTCCCCTGGGTGCTGGGCGTATCGGCGATCAGCGTGGCGGTTGCCGTCTACGGCCATCGGACCATCAAAGTCTTCGAAGCCTTCGGGGCGATCGCCTTCGCGGTGCTGTCGTTAGTCCTGTTTGCGTTGCTGGCGGGACAGATGCACTGGAACGCCGGGGCCACCGCGAGCGGCCCGGCCTATCCGGGAGCCTTCGTGCTCGGCCTGATGAGCTGTTTTGCGCTGGTCGCGTCCTGGTATCCGTTTGCCAGCGACTACTCGCGCTATCTGCCCTCGCGGAGTTCGATCAGAGCTATCACGTGGTGGCCGGTGGTCGGAGTGACCCTGCCCATGGTCGTCCTGGGCCTCTTTGGTCTGCTCCTTCCGACCATCGACCCGCAGCTCGCCGCCGGGCAGGGGGTGCTCGCCGTGATCACTCGGCACGCGCCGGCAGCGGTGGCATTGCCATTCTTCGCCTTCGTCATCCTCGGCGAGATCTGGGCCAACTACCTCGATGTCTACACGGCCGGGCTGGTCTCGCTGACCCTGGGCATCCGTTTGAAGCGATGGCAGACCGCCCTCGGCGCCGGTATCCTGGGGGCGCTCATCGCCACCGTGGCGGTCGTTGTATGGGACTTCCATCTCTTCTACCAGGACTTCCTGATCCTCACCTACCTGTGGGCGCCGGCGTGGGCAGCGGTGGTTTTGCTCAGCTTTTTCGTGGTCGGTCAGGGCAGACCGAAGCCTGCCCTTGCGGCCTGGGTGATTGGCACTGCTGCTAGCCTGCTCTTCGTCAACTACCCCAACCTCTTTGCCAGCGTGTTTCCGGCGGCGCACTTTCCGAATCAGCCGCTTGTCGATGGTCTACACGGTGCCGATCTTTCCGGCCTGGTCAGCGTTATCGTCGCCGCCGCGTCCTACCTGGGCCTGCGGAAGGTGATGGCGTGACCGTCCCGGTGGCGCTGACGATCGCGGGCTCGGACTCGGGCGCCGGCGCCGGCATCCAGGCGGACCTCAAGACCTTTGCGGCATTCGGCGTCTACGGGGTCAGCGTGATCACGGCGATCACCGCCCAGAACACGCTGGGCGTCCGCGCCGTACAGGAGATCGATGTCGGAGTGATCAGCGCGCAGCTGGATGCGGTGGCGGAAGATTTCCCGATCGGCGCCCTGAAAACCGGCATGCTGTCCAGCACCTCCGTGATCGATGCCGTGGTCGACGGTATCCGGCGTCACGAGCTGCGCCACCTTGTGGTCGATCCGGTCATGGTGGCCAAGAGTGGTGACCGGCTGCTGCGCGAGGATGCCGTGGCGGCGCTGCGCGACCGGTTGATCCCGCTCGCGGAGGTTGTGACTCCTAACATCCCGGAAGCCGAGGTCCTGGCCCGTCGTTCCATCCGCACCATCGAGGATCGGGTTTCGGCTGGCAAGGCCATACTGGCTCTTGGCGCGCAGGCGGTCGTGATCAAGGGTGGGCACCTCGAGGAGGACCCGGTCAGCGACCTACTCATCGACGTCAACGGCGTCGAGGAATTCCGGGCCCCGAGGATTGCGACCACCAGCACCCATGGGACGGGCTGCACATTTTCGGCGGCAATCGCCGCGGGCCTGGCCTCTGGCGCGGACCTGAGCGCCGCCGTAGGCCAGGCGCGCGAGTATCTCTCGGCGGCACTCTCGGACGCCCCCCAGCTGGGTCACGGCCACGGCCCGCTGAACCATTTCACGCGGAGGTCCAGCCACGCCGTTCGCTGAGCGCGACCTCGACTACCTCGAGTCGGTCCATCCGCCGCTTACGGACGTCCTCACTGAGATGCTGCAGTCCGGCCGGACAGATAACATCCCGATCGTCAACCCGGCAGTGGGCAGGTTCCTGCGTGTGCTGGCGACGGCGCTGGCTCCCAAGCGCACGGTGGAGGTGGGAACCGCCATCGGGTTTTCGACCCTGTGGATCGCCAGCGGACTGCCCGAGGGATCGAGAATCGACACCATCGACCCGGACCGCTCGCGGACCGAGCGGGCGCGCCGCTACTGGATCCGCGCTGGCGTGAGCGACAAGATCCGTGTGCTGAACGAGCCGGCGCTGCGCGCCCTGCCGCGCATGGCCCCGGGCATCGAGCTCGCCTTCATCGACGCCCTCAAGCCGGAATATCGCGACTACCTCGACCTTCTACTTCCGCGGATGACGCCCGGTGGCGTGATCACCGTCGACAACTTGCTCTGGAGCGGGCGGATCGCCGCCGGCGATCATGACCCGAACACGGACGCACTGCGCGCCTTCAACGAGTACTTCCTCAGACACGAGCAACTCGATGCCACAATCCTGCCGGTGGGCGATGGCCTCGGGTTTGGTGTGGTCCGGCCGCATGCCACCTAGCCCGGATCCATCCGGGCTCACTCAGGAGATCCTGCTTCGCGCCTATGCCAGCGTGCTGCGAGCCCGGGCGCTTGACGATCGCCGGTTTGTCCTCAACCGCGCCGGCAAGCTAGCCTTCATCATCTCGCCCCGCGGGCACGAAGTGGCGCAGGTGGCTGCCATTACCGCGCTTGAGCCGGGCCGTGACCGTTTCTGTCTGTACTACCGAAACTTCGCAGCAGCGCTGGCCTGCGGATTCACCCCGGAAGAATTGATGCTGTCCGCGTTTGCCAGGGCCGCGGACCCATCGAGCGGTGGCCGGCAGACACCCGGTAATTTCGGGAGCCGGCGCCGCGGAGTCGTGATTGGGTCGAGCACGGTCGGCCCCCAGATTCCCAAGGCCGCGGGTATCGGTCTTGCCCTGAAATGGAAGGGTGAGGGCGCGCTCTGTTACGTCAGCTTCGGTGAGGGCGCCACCAGCCAGGGCGATTTCCACGAGGGTGTCAACTTTGCGGCGCTGCATCGATGCCCCGTCATCTTCTTCTGCGAGAACAACCACTGGGCCATCTCTGTACCCCAGGAGCTGCAGGTTGCGGGGCCGGGCGTCGCCGAGCGAGCCGCGGGCTACGGTATTCCGGGTACCCGGGTCGCAGGCGACGATTTCTTCGCCGTCCACGCTGCGGTCGCTGAGGCGGCTCGACGCGCACGGGCGGGAGAAGGCCCGAGCCTGATCGAGGCGCAGGTCTACCGGCTCCAGTCGCACTCGACCGATGACGACCAGCGTGCTTACCGGGATCCAGTTGAGCTGGCGAACGAGGCCGGCAAAGACCCAATCCCGAAGATGCGCCAGGACCTGATCGCCAGAGGATGGCTCACCGATGAGGTCGACGAGCAGCTCCGGCGGGAGGTCGGGGAGGAGGTGGATCGGGCCACCGAGGCGGCGGAGGCTGCGCCGGAACCGGACGCCTCAACGCTGACCCGCCACGTCTACGCGGATGCCTGAGCGCACGCTGGTCCAGGCCGTACGCGATGCCCTCTTCGAGGAGATGGCGCGCGATCCACGCGTCTGCGTTCTGGGTGAGGATGTGGGTCGAAAGGGCGGTGTCTTCAAAGCGACCGAGGGGCTCCAGAAGCAGTTCGGTCCGGAGCGTGTGCTGGACACACCTCTCGCCGAATCCAGCATCGCCGGCGTCGCCCAGGGCCTGGCCCTGGAAGGCTTCATCCCGGTTGCCGAGATGCAATTCGCCGATTACAGCTTCCCGGCCTTCAACCAGATCGTGAATGAGATCGCCAAGGTGCGCTACCGCTCAAACGGTGATTTCTCCTGTCCCCTTGTCATCCGCGCGCCGACCGGGGGCGGCGTGCGGGGAGCGCTCTACCATTCGCAGTCGGTCGAGGCTTTCTACGCCCACGTTCCCGGCCTGAAGGTCGTCCTCCCGTCCACCCCGGCCGACGCCAAGGGGCTGCTCAAGGCCTCCATACGTGACCCGGACCCGGTCATCTTCCTCGAGCCGAAAAAGCTCTACCGGGCCGTCCGGGCGGAGATGGCGGAGGGGGAGGCGGCCCTCCTGCCCCTGGGTCAGGCCGCGGTGGCCCGGCGGGGCGAACATTTGACCGCTATCACCTACGGCTATCTGCGCGCGGTGACGATCGAGGCGGCCGAGCGCCTGGCCGCGGAGGATATCAGCGTCGAGGTCATCGATCTGCGCACGCTACGGCCCTGGGATATGGAGACCTGTGCCCACTCCGTGGAGAAGACCGGCCGGCTGGCCGTGATCTACGAGGCGAACCGGACGGGTGGCTTCGGCGCCGAGGTTGCTGCTGAGCTTGCTGAACGGTGCTTCGCCAGCCTGGATGCGCCCGTGACGCGGATCGCCAGCCCCGACGTGCCGGCGATGCCCTTCAGCCCGGCGCTGGAACACGCATTCATGCTGAACCCGGACCGGGTTGCCGAGGGGCTTCGGCGTGTCGCGCGATACTGAAACAGAGGTCGACTCGGATAGAAAACGACTAAACAAGCTCTTATACTGATCGCGGGGTTCCTTGTTCCAAGCCCCCCGGAACACGGACCCCATTTTTATTGCCAGGAATTGCTGAGGCTGCCTTTTCTTAAGAGCGCCTCATGCGAGCGGCGGTAGCCGGCGCCCGTAGAATGGGGGCCTTGCCAGCCAGACGGCGGGCGTCAGCCCGCGAAGCCACCCGCAACGGGGTTTTCATTTCCGTCGACATGGAAGGGATGGCCGGCATCGTCCACCTGCAGCAGGTGATGCGCGGCACTTCCGAGTTCGAGCGGTCGTGCCGGCTGATGACCGCCGAGACCAACGCCGCCATCGCCGGGGCGCGGCGCGCAGGCGTGGACCGGTTCGTGGTCAACGACTCCCACGGCGACATGCGCAACCTGGTGCTGGAAGAGCTGGATCCCGGGGTCGAGGTGATCAGCGGCTTCGACAAGCCGTTCTCGATGGGCGCCGGGCTGGACGCAACTTTTGAGTTCGCCTTTTTCATCGGATATCACGCCTCGGCCGGCACCGAGCGCGCGGTCATGGACCACACCTATGCCGGACGGATGGTGTCCCAGGTCCGTATCAACAGCCAGGTGCAGAGCGAGGCGACCCTCAATGCCGCGCTTGCCGGGAATTACGGAGTCAGGACCGCGCTGATCACTGGCGACCAGACTGCGGTGGCAGAGGCGGAGCGCGAGCTCAAGGGGATCCATGGCGTGGTCGTGAAGCAGGCCATCGGCAGGCAGGCGGCCCGGTCCCTCCACCCGGTCGAGGCGTGCCGCCGGATCGAGGAAGGCGCCTTTCGCGCTGTTACTGACGGGCGCGAGCGACCCGTATATCGGTTGAAGGGCCCTTTTGAGCTGGAGATCGATTGGCTGAGCACCGCTATGGCGGACCTGGTCAGTTATCTCCCGGAGATCGAGCGGGCCAGCGGGCGCACCGTCCGCTATCGCAGCGAGGACTACCTCGACTGCTACCGTGTCTTGCTTGCCCTGATTGGGCTAGCAGCACCGGCCGCGTACCAGTACCCACGGCCATGACTCTCAGCGAAGCGATCGAGCACCTGCTCGGTCGCAAGGCCCTGGATCGGACCCAGGCGCGCGAAGTGATGGACCAGATCATGGCCGGTGAGGCAACTCCCGTGCAGATCGCGGGTGTTGTGATCGCCCTCCGTGCGAAGGGAGAGACCGTGGAGGAGATGGCCGGCTTTGTCGATTCGATGCGGGCGCATGCCACACCGTTGACGCTCCCGGTCGAGGCGATCGATACCTGCGGTACCGGCGGCGACCGCGCCGGCACCTTCAACATCTCGACCGCCGCGGCGCTCGTGGCCGCGGGCGCGGGCCTGGCTGTCGCAAAGCATGGCAACCGGGCCGCGACCAGCCGCTGTGGAAGCGCCGACGTGCTTGAGGCGCTCGGCGTTGACATCATGCTCGGGCCACAGGGGGTGCGCAGCTGTGTCGTGGAGGCGGGCATGGGATTTTGCTTCGCGCCCACGTTCCATCCGGCGATGCGGCACGCGGGCCCGGCGCGGCGTGAGCTCGGGGTCCGGACGGTTTTTAACGTCCTCGGTCCGCTGGCAAACCCGGCGCATGTGAAGCGCCAGGCCCTTGGCGTGGGGGCACCGGGGCTGGCGCCGCTGATGGTTCGCGTCCTCCGAGACCTCGGGCATGACCGTGCCCTCGTTTTCTACGGTGAGGACGGGCTCGATGAGCTCAGCACTGTGACCAGGTCACGGGTCTTCGAGCTGCGCGACGGCCAGGTCACGGAGTTTGAGCTGGATCCTTCCTCTCTGGGGTTGCCGCCCGCCCGTCCCGAAGACCTGCGCGGAGCCACTCCGCCCGAGAATGCGGCCCTGATTCGACGGATTTTCGATGGAGAGAAAGGCCCCCCCCGCGATGTGGTGATGCTCAACGCGGCGGCGGCGATGATTGCGGGCGGCCGGGCGCGAGACTGGCGCGAAGGCCTTTCGGTCGCCGCTGAGTCGATCGATAAGGGCGCGGCGGGTGAGCGGCTGGACAGGCTGGTCGCGGCTTCGAAAAAGGCTAGGTCCGCCGAGCCGGTCTAGCTCGCGGCGAGGCCGGCCATCGCGCCCGCGAGCACGAGGAGGAAGACGACCCCGGCGATCACCCAGGCGCCCCAGTAGGTGATGCCCAGGAAGCGGCGGTTGCGGCGCAACCGGCGGAGCTTTCCGACGGTCGCCGCGGAGGGTTTCTGCTCAACAAGCACTGTTACAGCTATCTCCGGATCGGAGCAAATCTTTCTCGGTTTGCCCGGCAATTATGATCGTCAGCGGTGAGTTTCCGAATTGCGGTCATCCCGGGCGACGGGATTGGCAAGGAAGTGATAGCCCAGGGTCTGCGGATCATCGAGGCAGCCACCGCCCGGCACGGCGGGGAGTGCGACTTCACTACCTACGACATCGGGGCCGACCGGTATCTGCGGACCGGTGAGATGTTGCCGGAGTCCATCTTTTCGGAACTGCGGCAGGCTGGCGCAATCTACCTGGGTGCGATCGGGGATCCCCGCGTCAAAGACCCGCGCTACGCGGCGGCCATCCTTCTTCGTCTTCGTTTCGAGCTGGACCTCTGGGTGAACCTCCGCCCGGCGCGCCTGATAACGACCGAGCTGACTCCGCTAAAAGATGTGAACTCGATCGACCTGGTCGTAGTGCGTGAGAACACCGAGGGCGCGTACGCGGGGATCGGCGGTCAGTTCAAGCGCGACACCGCGGACGAGGTCGCCATCCAGGAAGACATCAACACCCGCAAGGGCGTGGAGCGCATCATCCGATACGCGTTCACGCTGGCTGAGGAGCGGCGGCGGTCAGGCGTGGGCAAGGGCCGGGTCACCATGGTCGACAAGAGCAACGCCCTCTATCACGCGCACGACCTGTGGCAGCGCGTCTTCGCCGAGCTTCGCAATCAGACGAAGGGAATCGAGGCGGAGCACCTCTTTGTCGACGTCGCCGCCATGCAGCTGGTCAAGGACCCGAGCCGCTTCGATGTGCTGGTCACCTCGAACATGTTCGGCGACATCCTCAGCGACCTCACATCACAGCTTGTCGGCGGGCTTGGCCTGGCGCCGTCGGGCAACATCAACCCGGACTCGCGGCGGGGCCTGTTCGAGCCGGTGCACGGATCAGCGCCCAAGCATGCCGGCAAGGGGATCGCGAATCCGCTCGGGGCCATCCTGTCGGGAGCGCTGATGCTGCGCCACCTCGGCGCCGAGCCGGCGGCGGCCGCGATCGAGGATGCCGTCGATGCCGCGGTGCGCGCGCGGTGTACGACCCGAGACCTGGGTGGCGAGCTGTCGACCGAGGCAGCGGCCGAGGCGGTTCTCGAGCGACTGGCCCCGAAAAACGAGCAGTAAGCGAGAATCGAAGAATCAGCCCAGTGACGACGATCCAGCCAGCCCGGCCAAAGCACGGAGCTCCGCGGGCAAGCCAGGTGCAGACCGAGGCCGCGCCGCCCGACCGTCGCGGCAGCCTGGTCCGGGGGAAGGTCTTGATCTTCTGGGACCCGAAGGTGCCGGGGAAGAAGCTGGACGCCATCGACACCGACCAGATCACTCCCGCCGACGACTGTGTCTCGGAGAGCCTGGACAGGCTCGATGAGCGCTGGAGGATCGGCGCCTTCCGCTACCTGATGCCTGACTTTCGTGAACGTGTCCACCGAGGGGAGACGTTTGTTATCGCCGGCGAGCGGTTCGGCATCGGCTCGTCGCGTGAGATGAGCCCGGCCGGTCTGAAGGCGGTCGCCGAAGAAGTCGGTCTCGAGCTGGTGATCGTCTGCGGCGACGGGGTCGGCGACATCTTCCGGCGCAACGCACTGAACCTCGGCCTGCACGTCGTCCAGAGCCGCGACGCCTCGGAAGATGCCCAGGAAGGCGATGTGATGACCTTCGATCGGGCTTCGCGCCGGCTCACCAATGAAACCCGGGGCAAGACCTACGAGCCTGTGCCGCTGACTCCAAAGGAAGAGGAGATCCGGCGCTCGGGCGGGATCATAGCCATCGGACGTCGCGAGTTCCCAGAGTCGATCGCGCGCGAAATTCGGGTCGAGTGGGCGGACGGCAAGACGGCCCGGAAACTGAGCACGTCAGAACAGATCGTGTGGGCCCATCGCGTCGACCGCGACGCCGAGGTGCGGCCGGGCCTGACCCTGCGGGTGTGGTGCGACCTTCTGCCGGCATCGGACGGCACGGCGCCGTTCGCCATCCACACTTTCAACCAGATCACCGGAGGCGGCACCATCTTTCCGCGCCAGGCCGCAATCGCAAACGACCACTTTGTCTTTTCCGGTCGCAACGCTGACGACAAGCAGACATCCATCGGCCGCGAGTTCGCGCAGCTGCACGGGATCGAGCGGCCGTACTACGCAACACCGGGCGACGGCATCTTCCACTTTTACTTTCCGGAGCAGGGCCTGGTGGTCCCGGGCGCCTTCATCCCGGGTGCGGACTCGCACAGCCGAGCCTACGGCGCCTACGGGGCGATCGGCATGGGTGTCGGAAGTACCCAGCTCGGCTTCGGTTGGTCGACCGGGTACATCTACTTCACCCCGGCGAAACGCCGGCGCGTCGTGTTCGCCGGCCGTCTGCATCCCTGGGTCAGCGGCAAGGATGTGGTCCTTGCCCTGCTTCGGCGGTGGGGCAAGTCACAGGCGCAGGGGATGAGCGTCGAGTTTGTCGATGCCGAGCGGCAGCTACCGATCCCGTACCGGAACACAGTTGCCAACATGATGGCCGAGGCCGAGGCCCAGAACGGCATCTTTGCCCCGGATGAGGTCACCCTCGACTGGTACCGGCGGAAAGGGATCCGCGACCTCCCCTACCCGCCGATCGCGCCGGGCGAAGAGGCCACCTACGAGATCGACGAGACCCTCGATCTCTCCGAGCTGGTGCCATACATCGCGAAGCCGTTTGCACCGGGCAACGCCTTCCCCGCCGATGAGGTGGCCCAGGAGCGCGTCGGCTTCGACAAGGCCCTGATCGGGTCATGCACGAACGGCGGTTATGACGACCTGCTGGAGGCGGCGCTGGTGATCCGCGCGGGTCGCGAGAAGGGATACGAGAAGGCCCCGCGGACATTCGTCGTCTTCCCCGGGTCGGGAGGGGTGAAGCGAGACATCGAGAACCCCGAGCCCCGCCTCGGCGGCGAGTCGATTGCCTCGATGTTCCGGTCGGTTGGTGGACAAATCCGCGAGTCCTGGTGCGGCCCGTGTTTCGGCCAGGGACCCGACGCGCTGAAGAAGGGCGAGGTCGCCATCACCTCGTTCAACCGAAACTGGCAGAACCGCATGGGGGTTGGCGGCCTTGGCTATCTCGCGAGCCCGGCAGTGGTGGCGGCCTCGGCGCTGCTTGGATACATGGCGGGCCCCGCAGAGCTCGGCATCACCTGGGACCCCGAGCGCTTCGACGTGTCGGTCTAGTTTGAACGGCTCACAAGTCATGGCGACGACATTGGTTTGCTCCCCGCGGCCGACGTCTGTACAACGAAATCCGAGAAATCCTCTTCATAACGACCCCCCGACTTGCTAGGCCGGTTTACAAACGCTTGACCTGCCGGCGATAGATAGATTCGTCGTCCAAAACTACTTCGTTGTCGAGTTAGCCAATGGCACCACGTCGGTAACGAGCCAGGCCGGTTGGGCCCCAGAACATCCGAGAACCGGTATTGATGCTGGGTCAGGACCAAGCCCTCCCCGGAGATGGATGCTATCTCCGACCGTCCCAACCGGGTAGCCGTTCTGATCGAGGACTCGGAGTGGACTTCCGCTCGCTGAATATCCATGTGGCCATACCAGCACCGTGGTAATTCCTTCATTTGTCACCGAGAAGCAGGCCGTGCCATCGATGTTGCCGTGACCGGCCAGTACCCCTTGCAACAGAGCGTCGAAACCGTAGCCGGACGGAGAGGAGTCTGTTGCCACTCGATAGTTCGTCGACGCATTCCCCGATCCAACGCATGAGGAAAACAGAACCGCGATGACCAAGGAGAGTATTGGGAAGGGCATGCGTTTGGCAACTAACGGACGCAACCGCCCCAGTGCAGCGCAAAGCGGCGACCGATGGCAATTCACCTGTGAGGCCACGTCCAAAACGCCGTTTCCCTCATCAGGGAACGGCGGGGACCGCTGGCCGGATTCCAGCGCATACAGATATGACGGGACATGGCGCCAAAAGTTCCGGGCGCTCAAGGCTGGCCCCGAGGGTCATCTGAGCTTGACAATCCCGCCCTACGACCCACAATCAAAGGCGATGAGGCGTCACAAGCCAACCGGACCGATTCGGCGGATTCTTCGTCGAGTCGCACGCCTGCTGGTCAGGCGGAAGGTGGAGTTGGGCTGGAACTGGCCGGGCGGGAACGGTCTCCAGCCGGCGGGTCGGCCAGCGCCGATGACGCCACGCATGCCAGCCCTTTCTGCCGCGGCCGCCGTTCCGATTCCGCCGATTGACGACGGGCCAGGCATCGTCTACGGCATAGGCCACTGGGTCGGCCCGGGCTAGTTCCTAGGGAGCCGGCTGCTCGGCAAGACGCGCTCTCCGGGCCGCCGCTTTCTCGACCACCTCGAGCACGTCGGTCTCTGACATCAGGCCGTCACGCTGTTTGGCTGCGTCAAAGACCGCCTGGACAAGGTCTGGGCGCGGATCGATGCCGTGCTGCTCCAGCCAGAAGATGACGTTCGACTCGCCACTCATAGGACCGATCTCGATCACCTGCTCGCAGCCAAAGAGCTCCGCCGGGACGCCCGAGTAGACCCGGTTCGCCAGCCAGTCGTCGCCTTTTCGCTTGGCCTTGATCACCGCGGCGGCGTGGACCCCGGTCGCCGTCCGAAAAGCGTCATGTCCGAGTACCGGGTAGTTCGGCGGAATCGACATCCCGGTCCCCTCGGCGATCAGCTCGCCCATCTCGCGCAGGCGGCTCAGGTCGGTGTCGATCCATCCGAGCAGGCGAAGGTTAACGAGCAGCAAGTCCAGATGGGTATTGCCCACGCGTTCCCCGAGCCCGAGGGCACAACCATGGATGCGGTCCGCGCCCGCCACCATGGCCACGATGGCGTTGATCAGCCCGAATCCACGGTCACTGTGGCCGTGCCAGTCGATGCCGACCGACGGGTTCATCTCCTGGGCCATGGCCTTGACGTGGCTGACCACCGCGCGCACGCCGTCGGGCGTCGAATGGCCAACCGTGTCGCAGACGCAGATGCGCTGGGCCCCTTCTTCGATGGCGGTGCCGTAGAGCCGTCGGAGCGTGTCGGGGTGGGCGCGGGTGGTGTCCTCGGTGACGTACATGACCGGCAGACCGTTCTCGCGGGCAAAGCGAACGGCATTCCGCGTGTTGTCAACCATCTGGTCGATCGTCCAGCCCTCGGCGTACTGGCGGATTGGGCTCGAGCCGATGAAGGCCGCCACCTCGATCGGGATGCCGACCCGCTGGGAGATCTCGACGACCGGCTGGATGTCCGCCTCGAGCGTGCGCGCGGCGCAGAGCGCCTTGACCTTCAATCGCTCGTCGCGGATCTCGCGCGCCAGCCGCTCAACGTCACCCTTCGCCCGAGGCCCCGACCCGGGCAGGCCCAGGTCCGACGACCCGACTCCGAGCGCATCGAGAAGATGCAGGAACCGGACCTTGACCTCGACCTCCGGGTCGCGGACCGACGGGCCCTGGATCCCGTCCCGCAGGGTCTCGTCGTGGATCGCGATCGGGTGATCGGGACGCTCCGGCGCGTTGAAGGTGTTCCAGTCGTAGATCAGGTCCTGCGCCTCAGGCATCGGTCCGCTCCAGGTCTGAGACCAGCCTTGTAAGAAACTCGGTCGCCAGGGCTCCATCGACGATTCGGTGGTCGACTGAGACCGAGATCCAGGCGCTCTCCCGGGCCACGACCTGCCCCTCCACCACCATGGGCCGGGGGCGAATGGCGCCGAAAGCGACCACGCAGCATTCAGGCGGGTTGATGATCGGGGTGCCGGTCTCGACCGGTCCGCTGGCTCCCACGTTGGTGACGGTGATGGTGCCGCCGCTCATCTCGCCCGGGCCCAGCGAGCCGGCGCGAGCGCCTTCGATCAGGTGGGTGGCTCGCTCGGCGATCGCATTCGTGTCCATCGAGCCCGCACCCTTAAGGACGGGGACCAACAGCCCGTTCTTGGTATTGACGGCCAGCCCCACGTTGATGGCCCGCTTGACCACGATCTCGTCCGTCGTGTCGTCCCAGGAGCTGTTGAGGAGGGGGTATTCGCGGACCGCCCGGACCACGGCAGCCACAAAGTAGGGGAGAGGAGTCAGCGGGCGACCGGAGGCCTTCGCCTTTGCCCGAGCGGCCAGCAGCCGGGTGGCGTCGAAGATCGCGAACTCGGTGAATTGCGGGATGGTCGAGACCGAGCGCACCATCTGCCGAGCGATCGCCTTGCGGATGCCGACCACGCTGATGCGCTGGTCCCCATCAGCCGCAGCTGAAGCCGAAGCCGGCGCTGAAACTGAACCCTCGCCGACCGCTGCCCCTTCAACATCGGCGCGCGTGATCCGGCCGCCGGGACCGGTCCCAGTGACTGTTGCCAGGTCCACACCCTTTTCCCTGGCGAGCTGCCGTACGAAGGGGGCCGCTCGCACATCGCCGGCGTTGTCGGCAGCCGCGCCAGGCACGCTGCGTGCTCGGCGCCGTACGCCACTCTCCGGACCTCCCGGGCCGTAGCCCACCAGGGTGCGTTCCGTATCAGCCGGAGCGTCAGAGGATGCGGTGATCGTGACCAGCGGCGCCCCAACCGCGACGGACTCGCCCGGCTTTGCGTGCAGGCTGCGCACCGTCCCCCTGAACGGTGACGGAATCACGACCACGGCCTTGGCGGTCTCGACCTCGCAGAGCGGCGCGTTGACCTCCACCGTAGAGCCTTCCTGGACCCGCCAGCTCACCAGCTGCGCATCGGTCAGGCCCTCACCGAGGTCGGGGAGCCGGAAGGTTTCCTCAGCCATAGGCGAGCGCGGCGTCAACCGCCTGCAGGATCCGATCCGCGTCCGGCAGGTACAGCTTCTCGAACCGCGCGGGTGGATAGGGGATGTTGAGCCCGGCGACGCGGGCGACCGGCGCCTCGAGCACGTCGAAGGCGTCGTGGCTGATCCGGGCGGCGATCTCCGCCCCGAAGCCACCGAAGACCGGGGCCTCGTGCACGACCACAGCCCGGTGCGTCTTGCGGACGGAGGCGAGCACCGTCTCCGTGTCAAGGGGAGATAGGCTGCGCAGGTCGATCACCTCCAGCGAGATCCCTTCCTGCTCAGCCGAGCGGGCTGCCTGCAAAGCAGTCTCCACAGTTGGGCCGTACGCGATCACCGAAACCTGGCTGCCCTCGCGCGAGATCTTCGCCTTGCCTATGGGCACAGCCGCGGATGGCAGGTCGATCTCCTCCTTGAGGTAGTAGCGCGACTTGGGCTCGAAGAAGACCACCGGATCATCGTCCTCGATTGCGCTCTGCAGCAGTCCGTAGGCATCGCCCGGGGTGGCCGGTGTGACGACCTTGAGCCCGGCGGTGTGCGCGAAGTATGCCTCCGGACTCTCGGAGTGATGCTCGACCGCGCCGATGTTGCCTCCAAACGGCACCCGGATCGTGATCGGTAAGGGGACACCGGAGCGGTTGCGGTACTTGGCGACGTGGCTGACGATCTGGTCAAACGCCGGGTAGATGAACCCGTCGAACTGGATCTCCGGGACCGGGCGAAAGCCTTTCAAGGCCAGCCCCACTGAGATGCCGATGATGGCGGACTCGGCCAGCGGTGTATCGAACACACGGTCCTCGCCGAATTCCTTCTGGAGGCCGTCGGTTATCCGAAAAACACCGCCTAGCGGGCCCACGTCCTCACCGAAGATCAGGGTCTTAGGGTTCTTGCGCAGCGCGTCGCGCAAGCTGGTGTTGATCGCCTTAGCCATGGTGACCGAGCTCATCCGGGGGACTCCAGCGAGCTCTCGAACTCTTCGCGTTCCTGTTGGAATCCGGGCGAGGGGCGGCTGTAGACTCGGTCGAACATCGCCTTCCCCGGGTCGGGCGCCGGCGCCTCCCTCAAGCGAGTGCGCATCTTCTCCGCGGTCGACTCCGCCTCCTTGCCGATCCCGTCGACGCCCGCCTGGTCGAGCAGGCCCTCAGCGCGCAGCCAGCGCTCGTACCGGGCGATCGGGTCTTTGGACGACCAGGCCTCCAGCTCGGCAGCGGTCCGGTAGCGGGTCGGGTCGTCGGAGCTGGTGTGGGCGCCCATCCTATATGTCTGCGCTTCGATCAGGTACGGCCCATCGCCGCGACGGGCCCGCTCCGCCGCGGCGCGGGTAGCCGCGAAGACCGCCAGGACGTCGTTGCCGTCGATGCGAATGCCGGGAAAGCCGTAGCCGGCGGCCCGGTCGGCGATACGGCCGGCGGTCTGCCTGGGCAGTGGCACGGAGATGGCCCAGTAATTGTTCTGGCAGAGGAATATCACCGGCGCCTTGAAGACCCCGGCAAAGTTCATGGCTTCGTGCCAGTCGCCGGCAGAGGTGGCGCCGTCACCGAAGGTAACCAGGACGACCTCCCCGGAGCCTTCTAGCCGGGAGCCCATGGCAAATCCGACTGCGTGGGGCACCTGGGTCGCAACCGGGATGGCCAACGGCGCGAAGTGGAATTTCCGAGGATCCCAGGCTCCGTGCGTCAGCCCGCGGAAGACCGTCAGCATGGTTGCTGGGTCGATGCCCCGGCACATCGCCATTCCGAACTCGCGGTAGCTGGGAAAGATCCAGTCGGTCGGCTCGAGCGCCATCGTCGCCCCGACGTGGGCCGCCTCCTGGCCCAGGAACTGTCCCCACAGACCGAGCTCGCCCTGCCGCTGCAGGTTGAGCGCTTCCTGGTCGGCGCGCCGGATGGACACCATCTTTCGATAGAGGTCGACGAAGCCCTCCGGGGTCAGACCCAGCGCGCGGCGCGGGTCTCCGGCCAGCGATCCGTCCGCCCGCAACACGCTGCGGACCGGGTCCTGTTCGCGCACGACCTGCGCAGAATCCGCCATCGCCTCGTCAATATATACTCGACCGCATCTTGGCCGATGCCGGTGCGGCGCGAGTGGGAAAGAATCTTCCCAAGCGGATCGCCAGGGCCTACCAGGAACATGTCGATTACCGGCGCGAGGCCGCTCTTCGCATGTGGTTGGCCTTCATCGTCACGTTCCTCCTGCTGCGGGGACTGACCCTGGGGATCCGTTACCACCTGCTTCCAGTTGGCAACGTGGTGACCAGCAGCGGCCTGCACATTCACCACTTCGTCTGGGGCATCCTGATCCTGATCGTGGTCGGGTTTCTCGGGATCACCCTCCAGTCACCGAAGCTGCTCCCCTGGGTTGCGGTCGGCTTCGGGGTCGGCGCCGCGCTCGTCCTGGACGAATTCGCCCTCTGGCTGAACCTGCGGGACGTCTACTGGGAGAAGCAGGGTGGGGACAGCGTCCACCTGGTGATCCTGGTGGCGGCGTTGCTCGGCGTCTATTACGCGGCCGATCGGTTCTGGAAGCAGGTGGTCATGGAGGTGCGCGCTGTGCTCCGGCTCGCCATGTCTGGCGAGCAGCGGCTCTTTCGGCGCCGAAAGAAAAGCGCATGAGCGGCCCGGCCGACTCCCTGCAGCGCCTCCAGGAGACCGAGCACGAGCTGCGAGCTTCGCAGGAACGGATCGCAGAACTGCGCCGAGTCCTCGATGGTGACCCGGCGGCTGAGGACCATCGACCACGGCTGCTCCGGGCAGAGGCAAGACGCAAGGCGCTCTCGGGACAGCTCGAACAGGCGGAGACCCGTGAGCGCGAGGAACGGGCGCGTGCACGCAGCCACGAGCGGCAACTGTATTCCGGAGTGATCCACAATCCTCGGGAGCTGACCCAGCTCTCTGAGGAGCTCGACCACCTGCGAGTCCAGCTGGCCACCGAAGAAGTGGAAGAGATGGAGCTTCTGAGCTCGCTTGACGAGGCGGACCGCGAGCTGGCCGATGCGCTATCGGAAGCGGAGACAACGCGGGCCGAGCTCAAGCAGCAGGAACAACAAGCGGACAACGCGTCTCGCCGGATCGCCGACCAGCGGGCAGCGATTCCCGCGGCTCATCTCCGGCTGTATGACCGGGTCGCCGCCTTCAGGCCGGCGCCGGCGGTGGTCGACGTGCGCGATGGTGTCTGTGCCGGCTGCCGCCTGCCCCTCTCCCACAGCCAGCTGCGAGCGTTGCGGATGTCGGCCGATCCGCTCACGTGTGAGACCTGCGGCCGGATCCTGATCGCGCCTTGAGCGCTCCCGAGACCGTGATCGTCCATACGGACGGAGCCTCGCGCGGGAACCCTGGTCCCGCGTCGATCGGCGTCGTCATTGCTGAGCCGTCCGGTCACGTCCTTCGCGAGTTTGGTGAGGCGCTCGCCCCCACCACGAACAATGTGGCGGAGTACACCGCCGTCATCCGCGCCCTGGAGAGTGCGCTCGAGCTGGGGGCCCGCCGGGTCCAGGTCCAGATGGACAGCCAGCTGGTCGTCCGGCAGCTCAACGGCTCGTACCGGGTCAAGCACCCGGATATGTTGCCCCTCTACCGGCGGGTGCTGGAGCTGATCCAGCGCTTTGAGGAGGTCACCTTCGCACATGTGCCCCGAGAGCAGAACACCGAAGCGGACCGGCTGGCCAACGCGGCGCTCGATCGCGTTCCCGCGGAGGAATCGGCGGTGGCCCGCCTCTTCAAGCTGCTCGTCGATGGCAAGGCCGAGGAGGCACGCGGACTGCTCTCCACCGAGTTCGAGTACCGGCGAGCAAGCGACGAGGATGCCGGTGATGCGGAAGTCTTCCTGCGCGCGTGGCGCCGGCCGGGTGCCGGCTGGCAGCCGGCGTCGATCAGGGTCACGGGTCCCGACATCATCTTCGAGGCGCGCCGGCAGAAGGAAGCAATCCTCTGGATCGGCCGCGTTGGCGACGGAAAGGTCGAGAGCATCACCGAGTATCGCGACACGATCTCTTGACGCAATCATCGGCTGAGGTCCTGAGCTACCGGGCGCTGCTGGCCGTGCCCAGCTTTCGCCGGTTCCTGGGCGCCACCCTCCTGGTGCGCACCGCCGCTGCCATCTGGCAGCTGGGACTGGTGCTATTCGTGCTCCAGAAGTTCCACTCACCCGCGCTCGCCGGGCTTACGATTTTCTTCAGCATCGCGCCGGGAATCCTGATCAGTCCGCTGGCCGGCGTGCTCCTCGACCGCCATGGCCGCATCCGTCTGATGCTTCTCGACTACACGATCGCGGGCCTGACCCTTGTCCTGATCGTCTGGTTGTCGGCAACGGGGCACCTATCTGCGGGGCTCCTGATACCGATCGTTGCGGTCAGCTCGCTGACCAACCCGTTGGGCAGCGTGGGCAGCCGATCCATGTTCCCCCTGATCGTGCCGCGACCGCTCTGGGACCGAGCGAACGCACTCGACAGCATCGGCTACACCGGGCCGGCGATCGTCGGTCCGGCTCTGGCTGGAGCGCTGACCGCGGCGCGGGGCGCCGAGCTGGCCCTGCTGGTCAGCGCCGTGATGTTCGTGGCCGCCGCAGCCGTGCTGATCGGAGTGGCTGAACCGCAGACCGACCCCGATTTATCAGAGCCGGTCTTTCCGGCTGCTCTCGGCGCCCTGCGCTACGTCCTGCGGAACCGGAGTCTGCGCGGAATCGCGGCGGCTATCTCGGTCGCCAACCTCGGGCAGGCGGCACTCACTGTCGGCCTGCCGGTCCTGGTCTTCGACCGGCTGCACGGTGGTCCCGCCCTCGTCGGCCAGCTGTGGGCTGCCCAGGGAGCGGCAGGCGTCGTCGGTAGCCTGCTCGTCGGCAAGCTGAACACCGAGGGGAAGGAGCGTCAGATCCTCGCGTGGACGATGGTTGGCGGAGCGGTGGGGCTCGGGATCCTGGCGATGGCCGGCAGCTGGTGGGAAGTGCTTGCAGCCATGGTCCTGTTGGGTGCATTCCTGGGCCCCAGCGACGTCGTCGGGCGGGCGTTCGCGGTGTCGATGAACCTGAACTACGCTGGCTTGCCGGTGGGATCCGCCATCTCGGGACAGCTGGTCCAGCGGTCCCTGGTACTGGCGTTCATCGTCGGCGCCGGGCTGACCCTGTTCTCTGCCTGGCTGACGCTGGCTTTGATCCCGGCAGAGCACCGGGAGGCTTGAAATCGGGATGAGGCGGATAGAATTTGTTCGCGAGTCCGCCAGGCAGCCGCGGCAGGAGCGCACCTGTCGAGGAAAGTCCGAGCTCCGCAGAGCAGGGTGCCGGGTAACACCCGGTCGGGGTAACCCGAAGGAGAGTGCCACAGAAAAGACACAGCCGGTGGCAACACCGGCGAAGGTGAAATGGTGGTGGTAAGAGCCCACCAGCGGCCGGGAGACCGGCCGGCTAGGTAAACCCCACTCGGAGCAAGACCTAATAGGAGGACGAATCGGCTGGCTCGGCCGGTCCTCGGGTACGGTCGCTTGAGTCGTCGGGCAACCGGCGAACCAGACGGATGGCTGCCCCTCCGGTGCGTGCCGGCTTCGGCCGGCGAGGCGGAGGACAGAACTCGGCTTATCGGCGGACTCGCTCTATCTAATCCGCAGCTGGCCTACGCCCGCCGCGTAAGGCTGTCTGCCATGCAGCGGTCGACAACAGACGGCTTCCGTTGGTCCGTTGTACGAGTATGCAGACCAAGGAGTTGGTCCGAAAGCCATCCCTCTGGGTGATCGCTCTGGCTGCGGGCGCATTGCTGCTGGCGATCGGGACCTGGGAGTTGTTCCGAATGGCTTCGTACGAAGATGGCTACACCGGCGAGGTATTTGCACGAGCTGCGACGCTGCTGCGCGCGATAGCGCTGGTTGAGATCTTGATCGTCGTCGCCGCATCCGCGATCATGGCCGTGACCCTTCGTACATGGCTACCTCGCTTGGTCTCCCTTGCGATCATCGTCTGGGTGCTGGGAATCCTGGACGCCGTGCTCGGAGTCACGGCCGGCGTGATTCCCCGGTGAGGTCGGGGTGGCCAGCCACAAGATGTAGTACCGGCCTGGCACACGCGACACCACGCCACAAGATTTAGTTCGAAATCGTTGACAGGCACCTGTCGCAGTGGTAAGTTTCGGCGTGCCGGTGGCACAAAGTGGGGAATGGTGGGGAAAATGGGCCGCAAAGTGATCTTGCCTGATGTTTCTTGGCACCTATCGCCACGCGGTGGACTCCAAGGGACGGCTGGCGATCCCGGCGCGGTTTCGGGAGCAGCTTCCCACCGGCAGCATCATCTCCAAGGGGGCAGAGGGGTGTCTCCAGGTCTACGGCCCGGACGAGTGGGTCAAGGAGCAGTCGGCCCTGCAACTGACCTCCGAGAGCCCGGCCGAGGAGCGACGCCTCACCAGGATGCGATTCGGCGCCGCCCGGGAGTGCGAATTCGACGCCCAGGGCCGGATCGTCCTGTCCGCCGACCAGCGGGGCTATGCCGGGATCACCGGCATCGCCTGGATCGTCGGCGTCAACAACTTGATCGAGATCTGGAACGACGAGAATTGGCGTCGCATTGGCGAAGCAACGCCCGAGGAATACACGCGCATCCAGGACCAGGTGGCCGAGCGCCGGCGTGGAAAATGACCGGCCCGAGCAACCTGTCGAGCGACTTCATCGACCTGTACTTTTACAAGAGGTAATAACCGGCCTTCGACCCAGCCCGGGAGCGGCGTTCGTCGACGCCACCCTGGGCGGTGGGGGGTATACCCTGGCGCTGGCGGAGCGCCTGCGTCCGGGCGGCATGGTGCTCGCCCTGGACCGCGACGCTTCCGCGCTGGCCCGGTTTCCCCAAAACCAGGTGCCTGCAGAGGTCACCATTCGTCTGGAGCACACCAACTTCAGTCAGCTCGAAACCCCGGCCCGCGCGATCGGTCGTCCGGTCGCCGGCGTGGTGTTCGACCTCGGTCTTTCATCGATACAGCTCGACGACCCGGAGCGTGGCTTCAGCTTTCAGCGCGAAGGACCGCTGGACATGCGCCTGGACACGAGCGAACCGTGGACCGCCGCCGACCTGGTCAACCGCGAATCGGCTGGCGAGCTTCGGCGGATCCTGAAAGACTTCGGCGAGGAGCGCTGGGCGGCGCGGATCGCTGAGCGGATCGTTGAGCGGCGCCGCGTCGAGCCAATCCGCACCACCCGGCAGCTCGCCGATCTCGTCGCGGGGGCTATCCCGCGAGCTGCCTGGCCCCGGGACATACATGTCGCTACTCGGACATTCCAGGGGTTGCGGATCGCCGTCAATCGCGAGCTCGAGTCACTTGAAAGAGGGTTGAAGGCCGCCATCACGGTGCTCGCACCCGGTGGGCGCGTAGGGGTCGTCTCTTTTCACTCACTCGAGGACAGGATTGCAAAGAACCTATTCCACGTCGAAGCAACAGATTGTGTATGTCCGCCCCAAGCGCCCGTTTGTATCTGCGGCCACCGTCGGTCCGTGCGGGTGATAACCCGCAAGCCGATCACACCGAGCGACCAGGAGATCCGCGAGAATCCGCGGTCTCGCTCCGCCAAATTACGCGTCGTGGAGAAGCTGTGAACCCCTTGAGCGTCTTTGCACAAGTCAATACCTGAGCGGCCGCATGGTAGAAACCCTCCCTCCTGGGCATCTGCTAGTTCTGCGGCCCCGCCGGCCCGATCCGACTCCTCCGGCGCGTGCGCTTCCCCCTTCGCGCGCGCGCCGGAGCCGTGGCCGGCTTCCCGCTTCGCCACTCGTGGGGGCCGCGGCCCTGATCGCGAGCGCTCTCCTGCTGGTCGCGCAATCAGCGGCGGCGACTCAGTCGAGCTACCAGATCACTGCACTCAAGCAAAAGCAGGCGCAACTTATGGCGGAGCAAGACCAGCTCCAGTCCAAGCTGCTCCAGGCTCGCGGGGCCAACCGGGTGGCGGTGGCGGCCGAAGCGCTCGGCATGACCCATCCATCCCGCTGGCAATATCTGAACGGCGCCAGCTCTCCGATTGCGCTCGCGCCGCGCGCGCAGGGCCACGGTCCGGTCGTGACCGGCGTGCTCGCGGTCCTGACCACTCTCTTCGGACACCCGGTCGGACCCTAGCCCGCCCTCGCGCTCCTGAGGCGAGCCCGTGAGAGGCGTCCAGAACGCCGAGCCTCGCAGCCGGATCCTGACCCTGCTGGCGCTGATGCTGCTGGCCTACTTCGTCCTCTTTGCCAGGCTCGTCTACTGGCAGGGATTCCGTCACCACGACCTGGTCCAGCTGGCGGCGGCCTACCACGACGACGTCATCACCCTTCCGGCTGTCCGGGGCAAGATCGTCGACCGCAATGGCGGGCTGCTGGTGACGAACACCCCCGTTTACTCGATCTTCGCTTCGCCCGACCAGATCACCGCCGCCGACCGATCAACCGTGGCGGCGAAGCTGGCCCCGATCCTCGAGATGCGCCCCGACGACGTGCTGCAGCAGATCACCTCGACGAAAAAGTTCGTCTACCTGAAGCGTCGGGTCGCTGCAGATGTGGCGGCGCAGCTCGACGGCTTGCAGCTCCCCGGGATCGGGAAGATCGAGGAGACCAAGCGGACCTACGTCGACGGCGGCGTGCCGGGCACCAGCCTGGCCGCCAACCTGCTTGGCTTTGCCAACAACGATGGTCAGGGCAACTACGGGATCGAAGGCTATTACGACCGGGTGCTGGCGGGGCAGGCAGGCTACGAGGCAACCATCCGCGACCTGGCCAATCGCCCGATCGTCCTCAGCGACCGGCGCCGCCAGGACCCCGTCGATGGAGTAACGCTCCAGCTATCGCTCGACGGCAGCATCCAGGTGGCGGCCGAGCGCGCCCTGGCAGCCGGGGTGGCGAAGTACCAGGCGGAGAGCGGATCGCTCCTGATCATGGAGCCGAAGACCGGCCGGATCGTCGCCTGGGCCGACGTCCCCAGCTACAACGCCAACCAGTTCTCGACCACCGACACGGCGCTCTTCCTGGATCCGAGCGTCTCTTCGCTCTATGAGCCGGGCTCGGTGATGAAGGTGGTCACGCTCTCCGGGGCTCTCGATGCGCACGCCATGACGCCGACCACGTTGTTCAACGACACCGGCGTGGCGCGGGTAGGCGGCTACGCGATCCACAACTGGGACAACCGAGGGCACGGCGTGGTCACCATGACCAAGGTCCTGGAGCAGTCGCTCAACGTCGGAGCCATCCACGCTGAGCAGCTGGAGGGGCCGGGCAACTTCTTCCAGTACCTCCAGCGATTCGGCATCGGTGACCGCACCGGGGTCGACCTGGCCGGAGAGGTCGCCGCCCCGCTTGGCGACCTTAAGACCTGGAAACCGATCCAGCTGGCGACCGCCTCCTACGGCCAGGGCGTGGACGTCACCCCGATCCAGCTGCTGGCCGCTGTCAACGTCGTCGCCACCGGTGGCGACCTGGTCATGCCGCACGTGGTCGACAGCGTGATCGACGGAAACGGTGTCAGTCACCCGGTGCCGACGCGGATAGTCCGCCACGTGGTCTCGCCGGCGGCCGCGAAGCAAATGCAGCAGATGATGGTGGGCGTCGTCGAACACGGCTCCGGGTTTGCGACCCGGATCGACGGCTTCAAGAACCGGATCGCCGGCAAGACCGGAACGGCCCAGGTCCCGGAAAACGGCCACTATGGGTCGGACGTGATCGGGTCCTTTATCGGGTTTGTCCCTGCCGATCACCCGCAGTTCATCATGGTGGTGATCGTCCGCAAGCCGAAGATCCTCTTCGAAGGTGCCTACGTGGCGGCGCCCATCTGGAAGACCGTGGCCAGTGCCCTGATCACCCAGTGGAATATCGCGCCGTGATAATGAGGTCGTGGCGGTTCCATTGAGAGACGTGCTCGAAGCGACCTCGGGAAAACTGGTCAGCGGGCCGGATACGGTGACCTTCTCGCACCTCTACATCGACTCGCGAGAGGTGAAGCCCGGGGGTCTGTTCGTCGCCCTCCAGGGCGAGCAACAGGATGGGCATGCCTTCATTCCCCAGGCCGTGGAGCGAGGGGCCACCGGGATCCTGTGCTCGGTCGCGCCCGCAGGGCTGGACCGGCCGGCTGTGATCCAGGTCGCCGATACCCGGCGCGCGCTCTTCGATATCACGAGCGACCGGCTGCGCCGGCATCACCTTCCCATCGTCGCCATCACCGGCAGCGCCGGGAAGACGACGACCAAGGACCTGATCGCCCACGTGCTGGGCCGTCGGGTGCGGGTGCGTAAGAGCGAGGGCAACCTCAACACCTACACCGGGATCCCGATGACCATCTTCGAGACCAGCCCGGAGGACCGGGTGCTGGTGGTCGAGTACGCCATGTCCCGCGCTGGCGAGATCCGCGAGCTGACCAGGATCGCCCCGCCGAATGTCGGCGTGGTCCTCAATGTCGGCATGGCGCATGTCGGCATGCTGGGCTCGGTCGAGGCCGTGGCCGCCGCGAAACGTGAGCTGGTCGAGGGCCTGGCCGCGGACGGAGTGGCGGTGCTGAACGCGGATGACAGGCGGGTCCGCCAGATGGCATCCGCCGCGCGGCGCTCCGTTCTCTATGGTGTGGCCGACGATGCGACCGTGCGAGCCGAGCGAATCCGCCTCCACGGCCTGGACGGCAGCAGCTTCCGGATGCGCACGCCACGAGGTGAGGCAGAGGTTTTTCTCAAGGTACCCGGCCAGCACAGTGTTTCCAACGCGCTGGCAGCGGCCGCAGTCGCGCTGCAGTTCGACTTCGACGCCCCCGCCATCGCCTCGGCGCTGCATGGGTTCAATCCGCCATCGCGCAGGATGAACGTGGTGGCGGGCCAGCGCGGCTCCACCATCATCGACGACTCCTACAACGCCAGCCCCGGGTCGATGCAGGCGGCGCTGGCCGTGCTTCGGATGGCCCCTCGCGGCTCGTTGCGGGTCGCTGTGCTCGGCGACATGCTGGAGCTGGGTGAGCACGCCGCCCGGGCGCACGCGGACGTCGGCGGACTGGCAAAGGAGAGCGCGGACGAGGTGATCGCGGTTGGCGAGTACGCCGGCGAGCTGGTCGCCGCCGCCAGGGCTGCCGGCATGGCGCCCGAGCACGCGGTCGCAGTCAAATCTCAGGACGAGGCAATCGCCCGGGTAAAGCCGATGCTCACCCGGCGGACCCACGTCCTGGTCAAGGGTTCACGCGGGATGCGGATGGAAGCAATCGTCAACGCGCTCAAGGAGGGCGCGTGACCGAAGCCGTCATCCTATTCCTGGTGGCGCTGGTCGCCAGCGCCCTGCTTTACCCTGCGGCAATCGGATACCTGGCCCGGCTGCGAATGGGACAGCTGATCCGGGAGGAAGGGCCGGCGTCGCATCGCGGCAAGGCCGGCACTCCTACCGCAGGTGGGATCGTCTTCATCGGTATCGCGCTCGTGCTCTACCTGGTCGCCGACCGCACGCCGGCCGGCGGATTGGTCGTGCTGGCGCTTCTGCTCGGCGGCGGCCTGGGCCTGGTCGATGACGTCCGGGCCATTCGCGGCGGATCGAACCTGGGGCTGCGGGCGCGCGAAAAAATCGTGATCCAGCTCCTGACCGGCGCCCTGCTCGGCTATCTGGCCTGGCGCTGGGGATTCGGCCGCCAGCTTGTCCCCTTCGATGGGGGCGGCTCCCTGAACGCGTGGTTGATCCCGATCGGCGCGGTCGCCTTCGCGGGTGGCTCGAACGCCTTCAACCTGACCGACGGCAGCGACGGGCTGGCCGGCGGTGCGGGCGCGATCGCGTTCGGAACCCTGACATTGATCGCCGTCCTCCAACACCATCCCGCCGCCGGATTGATCTCCGCCGTGCTGGCCGGGTGCTTGATCGGCTTCCTCTTCTACAACTTCTTTCCGGCCCGCATTTTCATGGGGGATACGGGCAGCCTGGCGCTCGGCACCGCCATGGTGGCGGCCACCATCGTCACGGGGATGGTCTGGTATCTGCCGTTGCTCGCCCTGATCTTCGTAGTGGAGACGGCGTCTGTGATCGCGCAGGTCGCCAGCTTCAAGCTGACCGGGCAGCGGATCTTCCGGATGTCACCACTGCATCACCACTTCCACCTGGCCGGCTGGACCGAGACCCGGATCGCGCTCTCGTTCTGGGCAGCCGGCATCCTGGCCGCGCTGCTGACGGTGGTGCTGGCTCGGCCGGGGAGCGCGAGCGCGTGAAGCCCAAGGGCAAGCGGGCGCTGGTGATTGGGTTCGGGCGTTCGGGTCGCGCCGCCGCAGCATACATCCGCGCGCAGGGTGGGATGGTGAAGGTGGTGGACCGGGCGGACACGCCGGAGCTGCGCACCTCGTTGCAGAACGAGGGACTCGAGCATCGGTTAGGCGGATACAGCGAGACCGACCTGCGGGATGCCGACCTGGTCATCGTCAGCCCAGGTGTGCCCTGGGACCTTCCATTGCTCGAGTCAGCCCGCAAACAGGGTCTGCCAGTCACCAGTGAGATCGACCTGTTCTTCCAAGCCTGTCCGAGTCCGATCGCCGGCATCACCGGCACCAACGGCAAGACCACAACCACCGCGCTCACTGCCGAGGTGCTTCGCGCCGGGGGTCTGCGCGTGATGCGGGGCGGCAACATCGGCGAGCCGGTGCTCGATCGGGTCGATCAGCTCGGGGCGGACGATTGGGTCGTCCTGGAGCTGAGCAGCTTTCAGCTCGAGTCTATTGAGCATCCCCGATTGCGCATAGGGACGGTGCTCAACGTCACGCCCGACCATCTCGACCGGCATCGGTCAATGGAGAGGTATGCGGAGATCAAGACCCGAGCCGTCAGCTTCATGGAGCCCGACGATCACGCGGTGCTCAACTTCGACGATCCCACCGTCAGGGCCATGAGCCTGAGGACCCGGGGGCAGCTCATGTCCTTCTCGACCGCGGGCTCGGTGGCGGATGCGGGCGTGACGGTTCAATCGGGATGGATCGTGATTCGGGCGCGCGATGACGACCGCCGGATAATGCCCGTGGACAAGGTGCCCCTGCCGGGGGCTCACAACCTGAGCAATGTGCTTGCGGCGGTGGGGGCCGGGGCATCCGCCGGGGTAACCGGCGAGCGGATGGCGCAAGCGGTCCGTGACTTCAAGGGAGTCGAGCATCGCCTGGAGCTGATCGGTACCTTCCGCGGGGTTCGCTGGTACAACGACTCGAAGGCGACCAACCCGGACTCGACCTACAAGGCGCTCGACGCCTTCACCGAACCGCTCGTCCTGATCGCGGGTGGGCGCAACAAGGGACTCGACGTCGCGCCGCTGGCCAAGGCGATAGCCCGGCGGGCGACCGCTCTGATAGCCATCGGAGAAACCGCCGACGAGCTCGTCCAGCTCGCGCGCAAGGAAGGCCTCTCGGCCTCGGTGCTCGCGACAGACCTGGCCGATGCCGTCCGCCGCGCAGCGGCCACCGCCACCCCCGGCTCGGTCGTCCTCCTCTCGCCCGGCTTCACCAGCTTCGACATGTTCCGCGATTACGAAGATCGCGGCCGTCGATTCAAGGCCGCCGTGATGGCGGAGGTGGGTGCGTGAGGGGAGCCGTGCTCGAGCTTCCGACCGGACGCCGCATGCTCCGCCAGAGCACGCTCTGGCGCCAGGGAGACAAGCTCCTGATCCTGGCGGCCACCTTCCTGACGGCCTTCGGCCTGGTGATGGTGTTCTCGGCCTCCGAGGTGCAAGGCGTGATCGCGTTCCACAACGCTGCTTACTTCTTCGAACGCCAGCTGATCTGGCTCGGCCTCGGCCTGGGTCTGCTCTGGGTGGCGGCGCACCTGGACTATCACCGGCTGCGCCCGCTGGTCGCACCGGTGGCCATCGGCTGCATGGCGCTGCTGGTAATGGTCCTCCTGCCGCACTTCGGGGTCGAGGCCAATGGTGCCCGACGCTGGCTGCAGCTCGGGCCGATCAGCATGCAACCGGCGGAGTTCGCCAAGGTCGGCGGTCTGCTGGTGATGGCGCTCTGGCTCGAACGCCGGCGCGACCGGATCGCGTCGCTCGAAGACGGTGTGGTGCCCTTCCTGGCGCTGATGGCTCTGGTGACCGGCCTGATCATGCTCGAGCGCGACCTGGGCACCACCCTGATCGTGGCCGCCATCTTCCTCTCGCAGTTCCTGGTAGCGGGCGGGCGCAAGCGTCATTTCCTGATGCTCGGCCTGGTGGTCGCGCTCAGCGTCTTCGTCTTCATCCGGATGGAGCCTTATCGGCTGCAACGGATCATGGCCTTCCTCAATCCCTGGGCCGACCCGCTCAACACCGGCTTTCAGTCGATCCAGTCCATCCTGGCGCTCGGCTCGGGCGGGATCTTCGGCGTAGGCCTGGGGCAGAGCATCCAGAAGTATCAATGGTTGCCCTTCGCCCACACCGATTTCATCTTCGCCATCATCGGCGAGGAGACCGGGTTGCTCGGAACCACCGCGGTTCTCTCCGGCTTCGCCCTCTTCGCCTACCGCGGGTATCGGGTCGCGCTCAAGGCCCCGGACGCCTTCGGGTCCCTGGTCGCGTGCGGAATCACCACCTGGATCGCTTTCCAGGCGCTGATCAACGTGGCGGCGGTGACTGTGACCCTGCCGACCACCGGCATCCCACTGCCGTTCATCAGCTACGGCGGGTCCTCGCTCGCGATCACTCTGCTCTCGGTCGGCATACTGATGAACGTCGCCATGCAGGGCGAGAAGGTGGGCTGGATACGACATGCGAGCGTTGATCTCGGGCGGCGGTACGGGCGGACACCTGTTTCCAGCGATCGCGGTCGCCCAGGCGCTGTCGCGCAAAGATCCTGACGCCCGCGTCCTGTTCGTCGGGCGCCGCGGGGGAATGGAAGAGAACGTGGTCCCGTCTTACGGGATTCCCTTTGCCACCATTGCCGCGGTCAAGCTCGACATGGAGGCGCCGCTTCGCAACTGGAGTGTCCCTTTCCTGCTCCCGCGTGCCCTGTGGGAGGCTGCCGCGCTGATCCGGCGCTTTCGGCCGGACGTGGTCCTGGGCACCGGGGGCTATGTGAGTGGACCGCTGATCCTGACGGCGGCGGTCGGTCGCGTTCCAATCGTGCTGCAAGAGCAGAATTACCTGCCCGGAAGGACCACCCGGCTGCTGGCCCGGTTTGCCACCGAGGTCGCGACGGCATATCCTGAGACCGCGCGATATCTCAGGGCAAAGACTGCCGTGACCGGGACCCCGGTCCGCTCAGAGTTCTGGCGGCCGCGGACTGACTTTCCCGACCATCCCCGCCGGCTGCTCGTGCTCGGCGGCAGCCAGGGAGCTCACCGGATCAACGAGGCGGTGGCAGCTGCGCTGCCCCAGCTGCTCAGCCGTCCCGATTTTTCCGTGGCGCATCAGACAGGGGATCGCGACATCTCGATGCTGGAGGGTGTCAAGGCCGGCCTTCCCGAGGGTGTGCGCAATCGATACGACCCGTTTGCCTTCAGCCCGGAGCTGTCGGAGCGGATCCGCGCGGCCGACTTGATCCTGAGCCGGGCGGGCGCCAGCACCCTGAGCGAGGTGAGCGCGGTCGGAGTGCCGATGCTGCTCGTCCCCGGCCCGTTCGCCGGGGGCCACCAGCGGCTCAATGCCGAGCCGTTCGAGCGCGCCGGCGCGGCCATCATCATTCCCAACGAATCCTGTGACGGTGAGACCCTGGTCCGGGACCTGGCGGCCATCATCGACCAGCCCGAGCGGTATCGGAACATGGTGGACGCCATGCGTCAACTGGGTCGACCCTATGCCGCCGAGGAAGTTGCGCAGATGCTGATCGAGCTGGCGAGGCCGGCACGACCCGCGGGCGCGTTGCCCTGATGCGCATCCATTTCATCGGGATCTGCGGGTCGGCGGTGTCCGGACTGGCTCTGGTGGCCAAACAGCTGGGCCATGAGGTGACCGGCTCGGATGAGGACGCCTACCCGCCCGCCACCGACCTGCTGAAGCAGGCGGGGATCCGCTGGGTCGACCGATACGCGGCCGCCCACGTCACCCGCTGGGGGAAACCGGACCTGGTAGTGCAGGCCAACAACGTGCGCGAGGGCAACCCGGAAAATGAGGCCGCCAAAAAGCTGCAGCTGCGGATCGTCAGCGAGGCCGAGTTCTGGGGCGAGCTCACCAGCGAGCGGTTCCGAATCGTGGTGTGCGGCTCGCACGGAAAGACAACAACGGCCAGCCTGATCGCGTGGATCCTCCGGTCGGCCCGTCGCAACCCGGGGTTTCGGCTCGGTATGTCCTCGCCCGACCTGGGGGCGGCCGCCGCCTGGGGAACGGGCCGGGAGTTCGTCTTCGAGGGCGACGAGTACACCTCGGCGGCCTTCGACCCCCGTCCCAAGTTCATACACTTCGCGCCCCAGCTCGCGGTGCTGACCAACATCGATTGGGACCACCCGGACGTATTCCCGGACCCGCAGAGCTATGAAGCCGTCTTCCGCCAGCTGGTCGAGTACCTGGGGCCGGAGGACCGGTTGATCGCCTGCTCCGACGACGCGGCGGTGCGGCGGCTGCTGGCCAGGACGCGGGCGCCGGTTGAGACCTACGGCCTGCGGGGTGGCGCCGATTGGCAGGGTCGTGACGTCACCAACGACGGGGACGGCATGCGATTCACCGCCTGGCACGAGGGTAAGGTGCTGGCGGTGGTCAGCACCCGGATCCCGGGCGAGCACAACGCATCGAACGCGCTGGCGGCGCTGGCCGCGGGCGTCCGCCTGGGGGTGCCGGTGGCCACCGCCGTCGACGCCATCGGACGCTTTCGGGGAGCGGCCCGTCGGTTCGAGGTACGTGGCGAGGTCCACGGGGTCACCGTGATCGACGACTATGCGCATCACCCGACGGAGGTGCGAGCCACCCTGCAGGCGGCGCAAGCGCGCTTTGGGCCGGGCCGCGTGCTCGCGTGTTTCGTGCCTCACACCTACTCGCGGACGCTGAGCCTGCTGGACGGCTACGCGGACGCCTTCACGGGTTGCGCGGTGGTCGTCATCGGTCCGATCGAGCCGGCCCGGGAGCGTCACCTTGCCAACACCGTCAGCGCTCAGGACGTGGCCAGCCGAGTACAGGGTGTGGGTGAGGTGAGCGTCGCCGACTCCGCCCGATCGGCCGCCTACAAGCTGGCCGCAGCGGCGCGGCCCGGCGATGTGATCGTCTGCATGTCGGTGCGCGGGTTCGACGACGTGGTCGGCAAGACCCTCGAGGTGCTGGAGCGGACCGCGGTTGGATGAGGCACGGCTCAGCAAGCTGCCCGGCATCCGTGAAAACGAGCCGCTGAGCCGCCACAGCTGGTACGGGATCGGCGGGCCGGCCCGGTTTTTTCTGGAGGTCACCGACGACGGAGTCCTCGATGAGCTGGTGCCTTATCTGAACGAGACCCGGACGCCTTTTGCCGTCGTCGGCGCCGCCTCCAACACCCTGTTCGCCGACGAGGGCTTTGACGGTCTGGTGATCAAGGTTGCATCGCAGCATCTTCTGCTAGACGGCGACACGCTCGAGGTCGGGGCCGGCTATCTGATGCCCAGGCTGGCGCTGGAGACGTGCAAGGCCGGACTCGCCGGGCTCGAGTTCGGGGCCGGCGTACCGGGCTCTGTGGGCGGGTCGCTGGTCGGCAACGCCGGGGCCTTTGGCCGCGAGGTCAAGGACTGCCTGGTCGAAGCCAGCGCCATCGACCCTGCGGGAAAGCGTCAGACCATCCCCGCATCGGAGTGCAAGTTTGCGTACCGCGACTCGACCTTCAAGTCCGACCGGCGGGGCTGGGTCATCATCGCCGCCCGCTTTCGGGCCAGCCACGAAGAGCCTGTCCTGATCCGCGATCGGATCCGGCGGGTCCAGCGGCACCGCCGCGAAACGCAACCGATCGAGAAGCGCAGCCTGGGCAGCACCTTCAAGAATCCTCCGGGTGATGCCGCCGGCCGCCTGGTGGA
>VBDY01000163.1 GCA_005882775.1 Chloroflexota bacterium
GACCTCGGGCCGGCTTTCGCACAGGTCCCGCACCTCATCGGCGGTCACCCCCGGGACGTCTCCGGGAATCGTCAGGGCCCCAGCAAAGCCAGCTCCCCAGGCAGCGTCGAATCCCTGGCGCACTGCAGCGCTCTGGCCTTGCCGGGCTCGGTCTTCGACCGCCTCCATACCGAGCCGCCGCCCGAGCTCTAGCACCTCTTCCTCATCGGACACGATGAAGAGGCCGTACCCGGTCAGCTGGGTTACCGTTTCCAGGACATCCTGCGTCATGGCTGTGGCCAGCCGGGTTCGCTCTGCTTCGCTGAGCAACGCGTTGAGCCGCTGCTTGGCGCGAGCGTAGGACTTGACCGGCACGACAATGGCCAGCCTCACGCAGCCACCGGCCGCTCGGCCAGATCCAGAGCCCTGGCCGCCACGGCACGGGCGAGCGATGGATCGTCCAGCAATGTGGGTAACACAGCCACGCGGTAGCCAAGCGCACTGATTCGCATGGATTGATGGGCGTCTGCCGAGTCCAGCACAAACCCTTGTGCGATGTCCGAATACAACCGCGCGACACCTAGCGCATCCGCCTGCAGATCCTGTGCCTGCATCAGCTCCACGGTCGGCCCCTTGATCGCCCGACCGCCAATCAGTGGTGAGACCGCAACCACCCGTTCCCGCACGGCCTGCAATGCATGCCGCATCCCAGGGACACGCAGGATGGGCCCGATGCTGATGATCGGGTTACTGGGAGCGATGATGACGGCACGCGCCTCCTCGAGCGCGCCGATTGTGCCCGGCGCCGGCGTGGCGTCTTCCAAGCCAGTCCAGTAGATCCCGGACACAGCCGGCCGGCAGCCGTCGCGGACGAAATATTCCTGAAAATGGCTGTCGCCACGATCGGTCTTGAGGCGGGTGGTGATCGCTGCGTTACTCATCGGCAGGATTCGCGATGCCACCTCAAGCCGCCGCCGGAGCTCGTCGGTGACCACGTCCAGCGGAACACCTGCGCGCAGACGACCTGTCCGGTACAGGTGGGTCGCCAGGTCACGATCGCCCAATCGAAACCACGACTCGTCTGTCAGGCGGCCGAGTCTTGCCTGCATGATGAAGGTATCGCCGGCGATCCCCCAGCCTCGCTCGAAGTCGGCGATCCCGGCCAGCCAGTAGCAAACGGTGTCGAGGTCGGGAGCCACATACAGGCCGTGCCACCAGATGTCGTCGGCGGTGTTTCCAATGACCACGATCTCGGCCGGCGGGACGACCTGGACCAGCCCACGCAGGAATCGGGCAGCCCCCACTCCACCGGCCAGGACGACCACGGGCTGCATAACCTGCATCATATGCATCCATGTCCGTATTCCAGGCGCTCGTATTGGCGTTGCTACAGGGCATCACCGAGCTCTTCCCGGTAAGCAGCCTTGGTCACAGCGTTGTGCTGCCCAGTCTTTTGCACTGGCGAATCGACCAGCGCGACCCTTCCTTCCTGGCCTTTTTGACGCTCCTGCACGTAGGCACTGCCACGGCCCTGTTCATCTACTTCAGGACGGAATGGTTCGCGATCATCGCCGCATTGGTCCGCAGTGCCGTCTCCGGCCGGCTGTCCGGCTCGGCTGAAGAGCGGCTTGGCTGGCGGCTGGTAGCCGGAACCGTCCCGGTCGGGTTTGCCGGGGTTCTTCTCGAGAGCAAGGTCAAGGATCTCTTCGCCACCCCGAAACTCGCGGCAGCATTCCTGATCGTGAACGGCGCAATCATGTTGGCCGGCGAGCGGCTGAGGCGCCGGGCGGCGGCTTTCGATGCCGGCCGCACCGGACTCGAGCAACTCTCTTTCGGCGCGGCGATCCTGATTGGATCCTCCCAGATCCTGGCGTTCGTGCCCGGCATCTCCCGATCGGGGAGCACCATCGTGGGCGGCCTTCTGGCCAACCTGAAGCACGAGGCGGCCGCGCGTTTTTCCTTTCTCCTGGCAACGCCCGTGATCGCGGCGGCGGGCGTGCTCGAGGTTCCCCAACTGTTCGTGGCGTCAGCTCGTCCGAGCCTGCCGGTCTACGCCCTGGGCGGCCTGGTGGCGGGCGTCGCCGCCTACGTGAGCGTGGCCTATCTCATGCGATACTTTCGTGGCGGCCGGCTCGATCCGTTTGCCATCTACTGCGCGGCTTTCGGGGTCGTTTCTCTGATCCTGCTAAGCCGCTGATTACGGGAGGACGCATGCAAGACAACCCGCTTCAAAACAACCCGAAGGCATTCTGGGCCGGTCTCGTTCTGCTCTTCCTGGGGATCGCGGGGATGGTTTTCTACCTGGTCGTCCGCACCGGCAGCGAAAGCCTGATCCTGCCGGGACCCAACTTCCGGCTGAAGCATTTTGTCCTGGCGCTGGTGGTCGCAGGCATTGGCGCGGTCATAGCCTCGTTCGCCCGGCCCCGCTCGGGAGCTTTTACGAGCGCGGGCCGCAACGACCGTTAGGCGAGAAAGGACAATAGCCGGATGGCGCAAATCGGCTACGCCGCCATGCTCGAGCAGTTTCCTCCGCGCGAGCTGATCACGTATTGCCAGCAGGCTGAGGCGGCGGGCTTCAGCGGGGTGATGGCGGCAGACCATGTCCAACCGTGGACGCCTCAGCAGGGCAACGCGGCGTTCGTATGGGCCTTCATGGCCGCCGCCGCGGAACACACGAAGGGAGACATCGGACCGGGCGTAACCTGCCCCTCTTTTCGCCAGCACCCCGCGATCATCGCCCAGGCGGCGGCAACCATGGCAGCCATGTACCCGGGGCGATTCTGGCTGGGGCTGGGCTCCGGGGAGGCCCTCAACGAGCATGTGGTCGCTGGTTACTGGCCTGAGGTGGCGGAGCGTATCAGCCGTATGTTCGAGGCGATTGAAATCATGCGGAAGCTGTTCACCGGCAAGGACGTCAAGCACCGCGGCGATTTCTACCGGATGGAGACCGTCCGGCTATGGACCATGCCGGACCAGCCTCCGCCAATCTATGTGGCTACGGCGGGGCCGGTCACGGCGGAAAAGACCGGGCGTCTTTGCGATGGCCTGATCACGGTGGGCGCCCCCGAGGAGAAGATCGAAGGGGTCTTCCAGCGCTTCGAGAAGGGGGCGCGCGAGGCGGGGAAGGACCCTTCGACCATGCCACGCGTGCTTCAGCTGCACCTCTCCTGGGCTCGGACCGATGCCGAGGCCCTCCAGAATGCGATGACCGAATGGCCCAACGGTGGCATGAAGTTTCCGAAGCAGGACATTCGCTCACCAAGCGACTTCGCCCTGATGGCTAAGATCGTCCGTCCGGAGGATTTCGAAGGTCGGATGCTGATCACATCAGACCTGGATGCCCACCGCCGGGAGATCCAGAAGTTCGTTGACATGGGTTTCGGCCGCGTCTATCTGCATAACGTGGGCCGTAACCAGCAGGAATGGATCGAAGCGTTCGGGCGCGAGGTGTTGCCGCACCTTCACTGACGTAGACCCGACCGCCATCGTTGCAGGGATCGTACGCGAGCTCATGGCCCTGCGCAAACCTGACCGCGCCGCCGCCGAAAAGCGATACCTGAAGAGCGACCTTGTCTTCCTCGGGGTTGGCGTGCCCGGGATTCGGACGACAGCAAAGCACGCCCATCACGATCACCCGGCGCTCAACCGGACCTCCGTCCTCGCAGTGGTGACCGAACTGTGGGCCGAGCCTGTCCATGAGCGGCGAATGGCCGCGATCGAAATCCTTGGCTTGTACCGCGACCGGCTTCAGCCGCCAGATATCGGTCTGATCGAGCGCTTGATCCGCGAGTCGAACACCTGGGCATATGTCGACAGCTTCGCGGTCGCGATCGCGGGGCCGCTCGTGGAGCGATTCCAAGATCTCCACCGCGTCCTGGATCGCTGGTCCACCGACCCCGACTTCTGGATTCGCCGGTCAGCCCTGCTGGCTCTCCTGCCTTCGGTCAAACGGGGCGGTGACTTCAACCGGTTCGCCCGATACGCCGAGCCGATGCTCACGGAGCGGGAATTCTTCATTCGCAAGGCGATCGGCTGGGTGCTGCGGGAGGTGTCCAAGAGCCGGCCCCAGGTGGTCTATGACTGGTTGCGGCCGCGCATCGGCCTGGCCTCGGGCGTTACCGTGCGCGAGGCCGTCCGCTACCTCCCGGCACTCCAGCGTGACCAGCTCCTTTCGGCCTATCGCGCCGGTCGGGCTGGAAGGGTAACTTCCGGCCGCGCACCTCGATGAACGCCGGAAAGATGGTGTCGAGGTGGGCGTCACTGCCCAGCTCGGCACCTGGCTCGGGCGGGCCGGGCGAAAACTCCCAGACGCCGTCCACCACCATGCCGCCCGCGACCATGCCGTTGATGATGGTCTCGAAGCGGTGTCCGTACTCGATGGTTGGCGCCACCACCTGCTTGCGCCCATACGTCCAGGTTGCATCCCACTCGCTGATCAGTGGGACTGGCCGTTCGTCAAAGTACGACCGCTTTGGTCTCCACCCGTTCCCGGTGTAGGAGCCGTAGAGCCGCAGAGTAGTGGGATGCATGGTCGACATCAGATACGTCCCTCCGGGCGCCAGCACCCGCCCTACCTCCCGGAGCACACGCCCGGCGTCATCGACAAACACCAGCGAGTGACAGTGCCAGACCAGATCGAAGGAGGCGTCCGGAAAGATCGAGAGATCTTTCATGTTGCCCCGGACGAAGCGAATCGCAACCCGCTGCTTTCGGGCAAGCTCCCGAACTGTCCGGAGCTGGCGGGGCGAGATGTCAAACAGGGTGGTAGTCGCGCCAAGCTTGGCAAAGATGACCGGGTCCCATCCACCACCGGCGGCCAGCCCGAGGACACGGGCGCCGTCGAGGCGCACTCCCTTCAGCCGGTGGCGAGGATCCATAAACCGTCGCATTCCCACTTTCGTCTTAGGCGGGCGCCCGAACGGACGCGTGTAGTTCATCCCGGCGGCGGCGAGCCGCTCCCACATCTGGAGATTGTGCTTGGCCACGGCGTCGAGTTTTATCTAAGCAGCGACCTTTTCGCGAACCGCGGGAATTACCTCGCGCCCGAAAAGCTCGATCGCCTCGAGGTCGTAAGGCGCCCGCAGCGACAGGATGATGTGGCTGACGCCCACCTGCTGGTAAGCACGCACGCGTTGGATTACCTGGTCGGGCGTCCCCCATAGCATCCCGTTCCTGAGATCCTCGGGCCTGGCGTTTCGCCGGCGGGCGATGTCGGCAATCAGGCGCTCCGACTGCGACGAGTCCTTGGTGAGGGCCAGCGGCGTCCCGACCGATATCTCGATCGCGCCGGGATCGCGACCGACTGCGCGACAGTGTTCCGCGAGAATCCCGAGTTTGCGCTGAAAGTCCTCCGGTGAGCCAAAGGCGTTCCATTCGTCGGCGTGCTTGGCCACCACGCGCAGGGTCAGCTTCTCTCCACCGCCGCCAATCATGATCGGCGGGTGCGGTTTCTGGACCGGCTTTGGCTCGCAGTAAGCGTTCCGCAGCTGGTAGAAACGGCCCTCGAAGTTCGTGACCTTCTGAGTCCAGAGAAGCTTGATGATCTGGCAGGACTCATCCAGCCGGTAGATCCGCTCCGCCGTGGTCGGGAAGTCGATCCCCAGCGCGGCATGCTCCAGCTCGAACCAGGCCGCCCCGATTCCCATCTCCAGCCGCCCACCCGTGATCACATCGAGGCTGGCCCCCATGTTCGCCAGAACCGCAGGGTTCCGGTAGGTGATTCCAGTGACCAGGGTGCCGACCCGAACGTGCTCAGTCTTCATGGCAAGCGCGGTGAGCGCGATCCAGCCCTCGAACTGCGGGCCGGTTGGGTCGGACATGATCGGGAAGAAATGGTCGAAGGTCCAGGCAGTGTCGAATCCGACCGCGTCGGCCGTCTGCCAGACGTCGACCAGCTCCTGCCAGGTGACGTGCTGGGGGCCGGTCTGGATCCCGAACCGCATTTTTCGCTCCATCGCGCGCCCTAGGACCTCATCTGGACGACTTCCGCTTGCGGTCGACGTAGTCGAGCAGGACGTAGTCACCCAGGCGGTCGGCGCTGGCAAAGAATGCCCGGCCGCCGTTCATCCGCGTCATTTGTTTGACGAACGACACCAGGTGATAGTCGTTGTCCAGCATGAAGGTATTGATCACGATGTGCTCGCGGGTGCAGCGTTGCACCTCGAGCAGGGTCTTTTGAAAGGTTTCCGGCAGCGGCGGGTAAAAGAACACCGCCTGCCGCCCCTGCATGTGAGCGGTTGGCTCGCCGTCAGTGACGATGATCACCTGCTTGTTTCCGGTCTTGTGCCGGCTCAGGAACTCGCGGGCGAGCATCAGCCCGTGCTGGATGTTGGTCCCGTAGATCGACTCGTTGTAGGTGAGCTCGGCGAGCTGCGCCGGCTTCACCGGGCGAGCGTAGTCGCTGAACGCGATCACCTGCAAGCTGTCGCGGGGAAACTGGCTTCGGATCAGGGCGTCGAGGGCCAGGGCTACCTTCTTTGCCGCATAGAAGTACCCGCGCAGCGGCATGGAGCGGCTCATGTCGATCATGAGCACAGTCGCCGCGGAGGCATTGAACTCCGACCGGTAAACCTCGAAGTCATCCGTCTTCAGCCGGACGGGCTGGACGGGGCCCTCCCGCCTGAGGGCGTTCATCAGGGTCTGCTGGACTTCCAGGTTGAAGGCATCGCCGAACTCATAAACCTTTGTCTCGTCTGAACGCTCGGAACCAAACCCGCGGACGCTGATCGGATGGTCGCCAAAACGATCCCGCTTCAACCTCGAGTAGAGATCGCGGAGTGCCTTCTGGCCGATTCGCCGCATGCCACGGGCGGTCAGTTCCATCCCGCGACGGCCTCGCTGCACATAACCCTTGCGCTCGAGCTGCGCCGCCAGCTCGTTCATCTGGTCGGCCGCCTGTCGCGCATCAGGCCCGAGCAGCTGCTGAAGCTGGGCCGATTGCTCCGGCGTCAGGGGCTGCCCTTGATAACCCTCGCGCAAGGCCCCTTCCAGACCTTCGATGTTCTGCAGACGATCCATCAACGCCAGGGCTTCATCCAGCGGCAACGACTCTGAGCCATAGAACGCGTAGCGACTTCCCAGCGTCGGTCGAGGCGATAGCAATCCGAGGGCGGCCGCCAGCTCCGCCATCTCGGCCTGTAGCTCCGGATCATTGAAGGTCGATGCGATCAGGTCCTGCATCTGCCGTCGCATCTCCGGGGGCAACGATTCCAGCAGCGACTCCATCTGCGCCATCTGCTTCTCGAGATGCTCGATCAGCTCGTCGAGGGTCTTAGGCGGATTCGGACCGAAGAAGTGGCCAAAGCGTTGCATGAAGCCGTTGAAGTCCGGCTGCCTGCCCTCGAGCCGGTCTCGGAGCATCTGGTTGAGGGCCCGCAGCATCTCCTTGACCTCAGCGAGATGCTCCGGCCGCAGCTGCTGCATGGTCTGGGTCATGTTCTTGAAATAGGTCTGGGATACCTGCTGCTTGAGGTCCTCCATCAGCTTCTGGAACGCCTGGGCGGCACCCTCATCCATGAACTCGTAGTCATTGAGCTTGCGGATCATCCCGCCGGCATCCTCGGGGAGATGATCGAGCTCCTCGAGCTTCTTCTTCGTGATCCGTTGCACCACCCGCTTGGCCGATTCCGGAGCCTGCTCGACCCGCTCCGCGATCCCCTGGCGCTCGCGCCGGAGAATCTCGTTCAATCGCTCCTGAATATCACGGAAGACATCGTTGAGGTTGTACCGCTTGAGCTGCTGCAACCGTTTCTGGCGGAGCCGCTCCAGCATCTCCTCGAACCCCGGCAGCCGCTTTCCCTGCTGGTTTCGCCAACCGCGGCTTAACAGGCGATGAAGTGCGTAGTCGAAGTCGCCGCCCTGGAACAGATCCTCTGCGAGCCGGTCAAAGAGCTCATCCGCATCCCGGCCAAACGGCTCCTGGGTGCCGTCCCAGCGCTCGTACCTGCTTAGCACGGGGATAGAACGGCCGGTTGCGGTCTGCTAGCTCCGAGCATCCTATTTACCGCTAAAGCTTCGCGCATCCTGTTAACCGGCGTAGATTGCCCCTCCATCCATGTCGGTTTTGTTGATGCGTTTGCTGAGGTGCAAGCCCTCGAGAATGAACTCGATGCCGGACGCGGCCAGTGCCGGCCGCTTCTCCAGGCCCAGGCTCTTGAGCGCTTTCTCCATGCCGGGTAGCTCGCGCAGCATCTGAGCATATTTGTCTGAGCGCTGACCCTCTGACACCTCAAAGGTCAGTCCCCCGTCGAAGCGTTGCACCAGCTCATTGAACTGGTTGGCTTCGAAGTGCCGGCGAAAAACGTTCAGCACGGCAGTCTTGATGATCTTCTCCAGGACCGACTGGTCGTCCCCCTCTTCCCAGGTCTCCATCTCGAGCTTGCCGGCGCTCGATGGGACAATCGAGGGCAGGTCGCTGATGCGTGGCACGGCCTCGGCCTCGCCGGTGCGCAGGGCCCGGCGGCTGGCATTCGAGACCAGGTTTTCATAGTTGGTGATCGAGATCCGGACGCTGACGCCGGATCTCTGGTTGACCTTGGGGCTGCGCCGAGCCAGCTGCGTCACCTCGCCCACGATCTCCTTCATGAACTCGGGCATGAAGACCTGGAGTTCGCGATCGCTGAATTCCGTTCGTTCCTGCTCGACGATCTTGATCTCGTCGTCGATCGTCCTTGGGTAGTGGGTGCGGATCTGAGCCCCGAAGCGGTCCTTCAGCGGGGTGATGATCCGACCCCGGTTGGTATAGTCCTCGGGGTTCGCGCTGGCGACGAAGTAAACGTCGAGCGGGAGCCTGATCTTGAATCCGCGGATCTGTACGTCGCGCTCTTCGATCAGGTTCAGCAGGCCGACCTGGATGCGCTCGGCCAGGTCGGGTAGCTCATTGATGGCGAAGATGCCTCGGTGGGTCCGGGGCACCAGGCCATAGTGGATGGTCAGCTCGTCCGCCAGGTACTTGCCTTCCGCGACCCGGATCGGGTCGACCTCTCCGATCAGGTCCGCGATCGACGTGTCCGGGGTGGCCAGCTTCTCGCTGTACCGCTCGTCAGGGTTGATCCAGCGGACGGGCACGCCGTCGCCCTGGGCGGCGACCCGGTCCCGACAGGCCCGGCAGATCGGAGCGTAAGGGCTGTCATTTATCTCGCAGCCATCGACCACCGGGATCTCGTCGTCCAGCAGCGCGACCAGGGAGCGGATCAGGCGGCTCTTCGCCTGCCCACGCTCGCCCAGGAAGACGACATCCTGCCCGGAGAGGACCGCGTTCTCGATCTGCGGGATGACCGACCCGTCATATCCGATGATTCGCGGAAATAGGGTTTCACCTGCCTTGATCTTGCGGACCAGGTTTTTCCGCATCTCTTCCTTGACCGGCAGAACCCGATACTCGCTCTGCCTCAGCTGCGCAATCGTCGTGGATCTCTGCAAGGTGAACCTCTTCGAAAACAGTGGCTGGAATCTTCCAATTCTACGAACCCTCGCCCGCGCCGCCTGGGATCAAACCCGGTTTTGGAAGGCCGGCGGCCCCAGAGCCTCTTCGATGGCGGGCGCGTGCTCCGGCAGATGGGCCGCGACGCCACGCAAAAGGCCGAAACAGCCCGCAATCATCATGTCGCCGTGCGGCACCGCCGCGTAGGTCTGGATCCGACTCCCGCGGAGCAACGCCCGTCGAGGCCCGGTGACCGCCACAACCTCAGGTGGATGCTCCGCCGGCCCCAGGTCGAGCGCGCCATGCCCCATGTCGTCAAAGACCAGGTCGTTGCTGACAGTGCCTGCGGCCAACTGGTCCAGATACGACTCGAGCTCATCGCTGGTCAGCTCGCCCGTGTGGTGTTCGAACATTGCGCGAATCTGTCCGTCCTCGAGGCGCAAGGCGATCGTGTGAAAGTTGCCGACGTTGACCAGCAGCGCCCGACGCACCGCCCGCAGGGCCGGATCCTCCAGCGACCCCAGGACGGCTGCCGGAGCGGTGTCCAGAATCCAAAGTTCTCCAGGCGCGCGCCGCGGGCCACCTGCTCACGCAGGTAGTCGAACCGAAAACGCCGGTCGCTGTAGCCGGCCGGGGCCGCTCCGTGGTCGAAGACGGCGACCGCGAGTGCGTCGAACTCGGTGGGGACCCCGAAAGCGGTCAACGCCTGGGCTACCGCGTCGAAGTAGAAGTCGCGAAGCTCGAGATGCGTACACGAGCTGTACCGAGCGACCTCGCCATCGTCTACCACGCGAATCCCCATCGCCTGGACCCGATCCAGGTCGTCGTCAAATGTTCGGGCAGCCTGCGGCGTGGCAAATACCCGAAGGCCCGCGCTCAGATGGGACTCAACCGCCCAGTGCCCGGGGCCACCACCCATAGTGACGCCGGTCAGGAGCAGGTCTTTACGGTCGGCTGTCGCCTGGCGGACCCTGGCGGCGACCAGCATGGTGGGTGACGGCATCACCATCTGGACGGCGTTTTCGATCACAGTCCCCGCCTCGAATACCAGGATGTCCTGCGTTCCACCTGTACTCACCATGCAGAGACCTGGTGGCCTGGTTTGCGCGAAATGCCGGGGAGCCCTCAGGGCGGACGGTGAAGAGCTGGTCTGCATGGCCTGCCGAACCCGGTACCCGGTGATCGACGGGATCCCCTCCTTCGCGGCGCAGGGAGTCGCTCCAGCGATCCTCCCAGGCTGTGCACTGAGCGTGGTGATACCTGCCCTGAACGAAGCCGCCAGCCTGGACCAGGTCCTGCCTGCGGTGGAAGCCGCCTTGACCTCCCTCAAGATTTCGCACGAGCTGGTCGTGGTCGATGGAGGCTCGACTGACAAAACCCAGGAGGTTGTGCGGCGTCACGGCGCCCGGCTCGTGACTCAGAAACTTCCTGGTTTCGGGGGAGCCTGCCGTGCCGGTTTTGAGCAATCACGCGGCGAGTACGTCCTCACCATGGATGCGGACGGCTCGCATGACCCCTCCTTTGTCGGTGACCTGTGGACTGCCCGGGGCAAGGCCGAGGTCGTGATCGCCTCCCGGTACGTGCCCGGAGGCGCAGCCTTTATGCCGGGCTGGCGCAGCCTGCTGACCGGGCTGGCGCAGCCTGCTGAGCCGGATCCTCAACGTCTCATTTCGCCGTGGCCTCTCGCTGCCGGTGATGGACCTCTCCAGCGGCTACCGCCTGTACCTGCGATCCGCCCTTCGCCAGCTCAAGCTCGGAGCCACCGACTTCGACATCCTGGAAGAGATTCTGATCCGGGCCCTGGCTGCCGGCTACGCGGTGCACGAGATCCCTTTCCAGTACCGGGCACGCCTGGCCGGCAAGAGTCACGTCCGGCTCTTCAAATTCGGCATCTCATACCTGCGTACCTTCCTCGCCATGTGGCGGCTGCGCAATTCGATCGCCTCGGCCGACTATGACGCGCGGGCGTTCGACAGCCTGGTGCCGCTCCAGAGGTACTGGCAGCGACGCCGCCACCAGGTGGTCACCCGGCTGGCGACCGGGGTCGGGCAGGTGCTCGACGTGGGCTGTGGCTCCAGCAAAATCCTCGGCTCGAACACGACCTGGGTCGGGCTCGACATCCAGATGCACAAGCTGCGGTACGCGAGGCGCTACGGCAACCCGTTGGTCCAGGGCTCGATCTTTGACCTTCCGTTTGCTGACGGGTCGTTCGACGGCGTGGTGTGCTCCGAGGTGATCGAGCACATTCCCGCGGAAGAGAAGCCATTCAACGAGATGCTCCGCGTACTCAAGCCAAACGGCCGGCTGATACTGGGTACGCCCGACTACGACAAATGGAGCTGGCGCGCTCTCGAGTGGTTGTATGCGCGGGTCTCGCCGGGTGGGTACGCGGACGAGCACATCACTCATTACAGCCGCGAGAATCTAACCACCTACCTGCAGGGCAAGGGCTTTGCCGTCGAATCAGTCGATTACGTGGGGGGGTCCGAGATGATCTTCAGCCTCAGGAAGCTGCCGCCCATGGCTTCACCCGTGCCGGCCCAACCGGTTCGATCAGCCCTACGCGCTGCCTGAGCTGTCGGACGCTGGCCCGGATCTCGATAGGGGTTGATAAACGACGATAAGCCGCACTCCTTATCATTCGGGTCGCCGGCGGAGAAACGCTCCAAACATGGGAGCGGTGAAGGCGACGTGGCCGCGGGACGCCCGATAAATCAAACCCTTCTGGACAAGGGCGCTGAGATGTGGCTGTAACTGATTGTTTTGACGACCGCTACGTCGTTGCAACTGATCGACGGTAGTCGATTCTCCGTCTACCGCGATGAAACGCAAGATGCGGCGCTCTTCGGTCGAAGCCCGGACAAAACGGGCTTCGAAGAATCCGCGATCGAGAACATCAAGAATGTCAGGGCGGAGACGCTGAAGGTCCGCTCGCGTGATCGTTGTCCCAGAACTGCCCCTCCAAAGGATGTCCCCGTACAGCTGGATAAAAAATGGATAACCCATAGTCTCCTGCATCGCAAGCTCGACCACCTCATCCTCGTAGCGGCGATTGAGCCTCGCCGCGGGGTCAATCAAGGCGGCGCGATCTTCCGGGGGCCGAAGGTTGCCTAGTTCTTCAGTGAAGAACATGCGCTCCGAGTAACTCTTCGAACGCGCAAGGTTCTCCCGCATCGGTGGCAACCCGCAAAGAATCAGCATGATTGGGATCTCAGCCTGTTGAACCGCCGCGACCGACGAGAGCAGCGCACTCAACGTCATCCAGCCCCGCCGCTCGCGCACGACCTGGAATTCGTCGTACCGGAGGATGAAACCTGGGTGCTCACTGCGCAGGCATAGATCGCCGACTTGCATCATCACGTCGCGCAGGTCATCGTCCAGGCGGTTGAGCTTCGCGGTTGCTTGCCGCCCGGCAGATACCGCAACCTTGATCTCTCCGTAGGACACACTCAGGCTCCCGAGCGACTCGAGCACACTCTGGGCGACGGCGGCAGCCGCACTCTTTATTCGGGCAGACATCGAGAGGCGACGCGCGAGCCGGGTCAAGTCGGTAAGAAGAGTCCGAGCAAACACATCCGGTTGGGCGTCGGCATCCGAGAACTCGCGACTGATCACGAGCCAGTTGCTACTCTCCGCCTCGTCGCTGTAATGGCGCAACAGGACGGTCTTGCCGACGCCGCGCAACCCGGTTACCAGCAGATTTCTAGGCACTCCCGGCTCGGCGAGAAAGGTCCGAAACCGCTCAATTTGAATATCGCGGTCCCCGAGATATGGAGGATCGAGGCCCATGCCCGGTCGGTAAGGGCTCGGCGCGAACGGGGCCATGATAAGGAATGATAACCCATGATAACCAGCTGTCGTTATCATTCGTGGCCTTGGTAGCGGGGGCCGAGTGCCCCTGAACTATCGGGAAGCGGTCGCTGGGAGGTGACGCTGGAAGATCAGGAGGATCTCGTTTGGGTCGACGGTCATCTGGTCCACGAAGTAGCCGCCGTCGTAATCAAGCCCCTTGGCACGCAAGAACCCGCCCCCGGGATGACGCTTGAGGACTGTCACGCCTGGCTTGAGCCGGTAGGCGAGCACGGTGCGGCCCCCTCCCTTTACCAATGCGACGCTGGCTATCTCGTCCCAGGGAAGGATCGGGCTCTTTGACGATTTTCGGAAGGTGACACCGTCATTGGTGAACTCGAAACGCGGGCGCACCGGTCCCCGCATCGTGAAAAAGCCGATGAGGGGGGCGGCTATCGCTGCCCAGCCGATGCCTCGGCCGGACAAGATAAGGATGACCCCGCCGAGCTCTGTGATACTCGCCAGGGGGAGGAAGAGAACCCAGGGAAACCGGGCGTTGACGATCAAAGGCCGGCTTCTCACGCCGGACTCCCGAGTCACAGGACCACCGTCACAGCGCCGGGTACGATCTCTGCCCGCAGGACATTGCCGCGGTAGACGTCGCCGTCGACCTCGTGCCACTGGACGTCAGGCGCCTTGATGTCGACCGAGCGCACCTTCCGCTGGAGCATGCTCATGCCGTCAGATCGGTGGGTCAGTACGTTCCAGAGCACCTGGGCCCGCTCCACCGCGGTGCGCGGCCGGTATACGCAAAGGTCGAGCCAGCCGTCGTCGATGGCGATGTTGGGGCCAAAGCGGAAGGGGGCTGCACCCAACATGCCCGCGTTGACCACCAGGACCACTACCGCGCTCAGGGAGAGCTCCTCGCCGTCTGCCCTGATTGAGCACTCGAACAATGGTGCCCTGGGCAACCACCAGGCGCCGGCGAGCAGATAGGCGGCGCGACCGAGCCAGAACTTGAGGGCCTGCGGAGTCGAGCGCATCACGGCCGCGTCGAAGCCGATCCCGGCGGCAAGCGCCGAATATCCGTCGTTGACCCGCGCCAGGTCGACCGGGCGGCCGTTCGGAAACCGTGTCAGCGCTCGCCTGAACGCCTTGCGCCAGGTTGCCGGTAGGCCGAGTTCGCGGGCGACGATATTAGCGGTACCGCGCGGCACAATCCCGATCGGCAGCGCGCGGTGGTGGGCGGCCGCCATAACCTCGGCCACGGTGCCATCACCGCCAGCGGCAACCACCAACTGGAAGTCGTCACGGGCGAGCGCCGCGCCGATGGCTTCGACGTTCGAACCGGATCGAGTGGGAAGGACGACTCCATCCCAGCCGAGGTCTTTCGACTGCGAGAGCAGCTTCTCCCCGAATGCCGCCCCGGTGCGGGGCAGTGCCGGGTTTACCACGAGCAGGACTCGGCGACCCGCGCTCAGGGTTGATAGCCGGAAATCGCCGGCCTGGCGGCGTCCAGCTCCATCAGCCGGCGGCCCGGCGGGTCATCCGGTCGTGCACATCGTCGATGTGGGGATGCCCTTCCGGCTGGACGCAGAAGACGTCACCCGGCCGGCAGACGTCACTCTCGAACTGGATGGTGGTGTGCTCGATGGCGAAGTCGTGGGCCAGGACCTCTCGCACCTCGGCCAGGATGTCCTGAGCCTGGGTCACCCGCTGATCATCGATCAGTAGATGCCCGCTCATGGCCCGGGTCTGCGCACTCAGCGACCAGATGTGCAGATCGTGCAGGTCGCGGACCCCCGGAACCTTCCTGACGGCTTCCACCACGGCGACCGGTTGGACGTCGGTGGGCATCGACTCCAGCAGGATGTCGAGGGCCGCCGACAGCACACGCCAGGCGCTCCATGCGATCAGGCCGGCTATCAGCAGGCTGAGCAACGGGTCCACGATCTGCCAGCCGGTGAGCAGGATGAGGAGGGCGGCCACGATCACGCCGGTAGACGCGCCTGCGTCGCTCAGGACATGTACCCGGGCGCTTCGGACTGCGAGATCGGGTCCGACCGATTCCAGGCGTCTGGCAACGAAAAGCGAGATGGCCAGGGCAAGCACCGCGGCGCCGGCCATCAAGAAGCCTTGCACCTGGGTCGGGTGCTGCAATCGGCGGACTGCCTCCACCACGATTCCGACGACGATGGCCGCCAGCAGCAGCGCGTTCAGGAGCGCTACCAGGATGCCGACACGGTGGTAGCCGTAGGTCTTCCGGGCGGTTGCGGGCCGGCGAGCCTGTTCCAGGGCGAAGGCGGAGAGCGCCAGGACAACCAGGTCGGTGACGACGTGCCCCGCGTCGCTGAGCAAGGCAAGGCTGTGGGCCCAGACGCCGCCCACAACTTCAATGGCCAGGATGGCGCCGGTCAGAAACAGCGCCTGCCGCACCCGCGCGGACGCGCCCGACCGAACGCTGATCAATTCCACCATCGTTTATCTTAGGCACCCCCCGGCCCTAAAATTGCTGCTTTCATGCAGTTGCCACGGCACAGGCGGCGTTCCGCGATCTGGCTCGTCTGCCGGGCACTGACCGTTCCGATCGGGGCAGCCCTGACCCTGGCGGCGGCTGGGCCTGCCCGGGCGGACGGGATCGCAACACCCGAGCCGTACCACTGGGTCTCCCCACCGCCAGGCCAGGCGGCAGGAAACCAGGCACCGGCCTCCGGCTCCGGGACCGTTGCCTTCACCGGCGGGCAGGCCGAACCAGGCAGCATCTTCACCGACGACGGGCAGGTAACCTTCAGCCTGCCCCAGGGCGCGTTCGCGCCCGCCACTGGCCAAACCGGGGTGCGAATCGCGATTACGCCGGTCCGGCCCCAGCCGGCGCCCCCGGCCGGCTACGTGCCGGACGGCAATGCCTACTCGATTACCGCCACCTATGAGCCGAGCGCCGCGCCCGCAATCCTGCTTACGCCGGCGCTACTGGACATGCGGTACCCGCCAGGCCATCGCCCCGAGAGCATCTACCGGATCGACGGCAGCGGTTGGACGTCCCTCGGTGGTTCAGTCCAGACGTTGCTCCAGACCATCGACGCGCGGATCTCTCAGACGGGCAGGTTCGTGGCCGGACACCAGGGGGCCGCCGGCACTTCGGCGAGTTCCGGTCCCCCAGGCCTCCTGTTTGTGATCGCGCTGGCGCTCGTGTCGGCCGGCGTGCTTCTCCTGATCGCCGGAGTGCGCTTTCGCCGTGGCCGATGAGCCTGGTCAGCTTATGAGTGGTGGGACTCCTGCGTGCCCGTTCGGAGAAATGCCTCCCCGCAGCTTCCGCTCGGACGGCTCGATGATGGCATCGATCAATCCCCATTCCTTCGCCTGCACAGGGGTCATGAAGAAGTCACGCTCGATGTCGCGCTCCACCTGCTCGATCGGCCGGCCGCAGTGCCGGGCATAGATCTCGACGATGATCTGGCGCAAGCGCAGGATTTCGCGGGCGTGGATCTCGATGTCAGTTGCCTGGGCAGGACCCTGGGTACCGCCGCTGGGCTGGTGGAGCACGATCTGGCAGTTCGGGAGCGACAATCGCTTGCCGGCCGCGCCCCCGGCCAGGATCAGAGACGCAGCGCTGGCCGCCATGCCGGTGCACAGGGTGCTGACAGGGGGATGGACGTAACGCATGGTGTCGTAAATCGCGAGCCCGGCAGTCAACGACCCACCCGGACTGTTGATGTAGAGGCTGATCTCCTTGTCCGGGTCCTCGCTGTCTAGAAACAGCAGCTGGGCAATCACGAGGTTGGCGACCTCGTCATCGATGGCGTTTCCGACGAAGATGATGCGATCGCGCAGCAACCGCGAGTAGATGTCGTAGGCACGCTCGCCTCGAGAGGTGGTTTCGATGACACTGGGCACAAGGGCCATGGCACTACCTCCTTTGATCAGCGGTCGATGGTAAATCCGATGCGCCGCCCTGGCGGCGTGCCCTGGGTGGCGGCAAGGTAGAGGCTGAAGTCGGCGACCGCCCGGAGCGCCTGCGGCCGGAGAGTCGCGGTCGCCATCCGAACCTGCATTTTCGGGTCATCGGGCCAGCTGCGCTGGGACGGCGCCGTCCGGGCGCCCAGCCGCCGGGCCAGGTCGGCATACAGGTCAGCTGCCGGAAGGTCCAGAGCCCGGCCGATGCCAGCCAGCTTCTCGGTAGAGACATCCTTGAGCCCACGCTCGAGCTCGGAGAGAAAGGCGGTCGAGATGCCGGCGGCCTCGGCGACCGCCGCCAGACTCCGGTCCGCATCTTCCCGCCGACGCCGGAGGAGTGCTCCCAGGCTCACCCGGATCGCCTCGGCCTCTTCGCTGTCAGCGTAACCCATATGCTGTAAGCAGATACTAGCACAGTCGCATCACCCTGAACAGGGTCCAGACAGTGAATCAGGAGTCGGGGCGTCGGGATTCGAACCCGAGTTCTCGTGGTCCCAAACCACGCGCGTTAAACCAGGCTACGCTACGCCCCGCTGGGAGGATTGTAATGATAGTGACGCGTGCTTCCTATCGCGCTTGCGCTCACCGTGCTGATCGTCGCGCTCCTTGCCTTTCGCTGGTTTGAGCGTTATCGCTTTACCGACGGCTGGCGCAAGAGCGAGTTTCGCGGGGCCGCCTTCGGTTTCTTGATGTGGTTTGGCGGCCTGTTCGGTCACCGAGTCCCGCCGCCGCCACAGACGAAGGTTGAGTTCACCTCACGCAGCTCGTCGCTCCCTAAGGACGCTGCGGACAAAGAAGAGTAGGTTGGCCGGCCGCTCCGCCAGGCGGCGCATCAGGTACGGGTACCACTCCGTCCCGTAGGGCACGTAGATCCGGACCCGGTATCCGTCCTTGCGCAGCCGCTCCTGCAGGTCACGGCGGATCCCGAACAGAAGCTGGAACTCGAACCGGTCGCCGCTTATCCCGTGCTCGCGAGCGAAGGCACGGGTAGCCTCAATCAAGCGGTCGTCGTGGGTCGCAATCGCCGGATAGACGCCATGGAGCACAAGCTCACGCATGGCCTTCTCATAGCAGGCGTCCACGTCAGACTTTTTCGGGTAAGCGATGCTCGGCGGTTCGTCATAGGCGCCTTTCACCAGCCGGACCCGGACCCCCAAGGCATTGACCCGCTGGACATCCTCCAGAGTCCGGAACAGATAACTCTGGAGAACCACCCCGCAGTTCGGATACTTCTCGTGGAGGGCGAACACCAGGTCCAGCGTCCTCTGGGTGTAGGCAGAGCCCTCCATGTCGATCCGCACGAAGTTGTCGAGCTGCCGGGCGCGGGCGAGGATCCGCTCGAGCAATGCGCGACAGAGGTCGGGCGAGATGTCAAGGCCGAGCTGGGTCAGCTTGACCGATACATTCGCATCGAGTCGCTCCGTCGCTATCCGCTCGAAAGCCGCCAGGTAGTCCTCGGTAGCTGCGTGAGCAGCTCGTTCCTCGGTCACGTTCTCTCCCAGGTGGTCGAGGCTCGCCGTCAGGCCGCGGGCGTTGACCTCCTTGACCACCCGAACCGCGTCTTCCAACCGGTCACCTGCGACGAACCTGTAGGCAAGCCTGGCGGTCAGCTTTTGCCGGGTGACGAACCGTTGCAGCCCGCGCCGTCGCGACAGGTAGAGGAATGGTGCTCGCAACATGATTAGCGGACCAGCGCGTCGAAGCCGCCGTGCACCTCGAGGGCTGCGATCGCACGCGCGCGGTGGCTCAGCAGGTTTTTTTCTTCGAGGCTCAGCTCCGCCAGGTGCCGGCCGTTGGGCACCCTGAAAATCGGGTCGAATCCGAAGCCGTGCACCCCACGAGGCTCGGATGCGATGGTGCCTTCGAGCAGGCCCTCGCCGACGAATGATTTCCCGCCCGGCAGTTGGAGGACCGCGGCGCAGTGGAAAAACGCCGTTGGAGATTGCTGTGCCTGCGGGCCGAGCTCGCGCAAGAGGGCATCGATCAAGTCCCTGTTGCTGGCGCCGGGCCCGGCAAACCGGGCCGAGTGGACCCCCGGCCTGCCCTCCAGTGCAGGCACCTCCAGGCCCGAATCATCCGCAAGTGTGGCGAGTCCACTGAGACGGAGGCCCGCCTCCGCCTTGAGCCGGGCATTTGCCAGGAAAGTGGTGCCGTCTTCATTGACGTCAAGACGAATGCCGATCTGGGCGGGGTCGACCACCTCGACCGGGACCTCGGCGAGTAACGCCCTGATCTCACGGAGCTTCCCCAGGTTGTGGGTCGCGATCAGAAGACGTGCGATCGCCGTCGCTTCAGCGGAGCTTCAAGGCCCTGCGCTGGGCCTCGACCAGCTCGCTCGTCCCCTTGATCGCAAGCTTGAGGAGTTGGTCCATCTCCTCGCGTGCAAACGGCTCCTGCTCGGCGGTCCCCTGGATCTCGATGAAGCGCCCGTCTTCTGAAAGCACGCAGTTCATGTCGGTCTGGGCGGCGAAATCCTCGAGATAGTTAAGGTCGAGACGGGGCTGCCCCTGGACGATCCCAACGCTGACCGCGGAGACGAACTGGCGCAGCGGGAGCACCCGCAACAGATTGCGCTCGACAGCCTTCTGGAATGCCAGGTGCATGGCAACGAAGCCGCCTGTGATCGATGCCGTCCGCGTGCCCCCATCCGCCTGCAGCACATCGCAGTCCACGGTGATGGTCCTCTCCCCCATCATCGGCATGTTCACGGCTGCGCGCAGGGCACGCCCGATCAGGCGCTGGATCTCCTGGGTGCGTCCGTCGACCCGGCCGGTGCGAGCTTCCCTCGCCGTCCGTTGCTGAGTGGCGCGGGGCAGCATCGAGTACTCGGCTGTCACCCAGCCCTCTCCCGATCCCTTCTTGTGAGGCGCCGGCTTGTCCTCCCAGCTCGCGGTGCAGAGCACGCGAGTATCGCCCATGTTGATGAGAGCGGAGCCTTCCGCATACAGGTTGACGCCGGTCTCGATCTTCACCGGGCGGAGCTGGTCAGGGGTCCGGCCGTCAGGGCGTGTCTGGGCCAAGCGCTCCTATTTTCGCAGAGCGCCGATCACCAGGATGCTCACTTCGAAGAGCAGGATGAGGGGGACGGCCAGCAGGAGCGGCGTGAACGGATCGACGCCCGGCGTGAAGAGGTTGGCGCCGATGAAGATCCCGATCCAGAACTTGATCCGCTGCCTGCGCAGGAAGCTGGGGGTCACGATGCCCATCAGCCCGAGCATGGTCATGGCGAGTGGCAATTCGAAAGTGACGCCGAAGATGGCGATGATGAGGAGCACGAAGTTCACGTAGCGGTCGGCCAGTGGAAAGTACTGGATGTCGCTTCCGCCGAAGCCGGTCAGGAACCGCAAGGCGATCGGCAGGGCGAAAAAGGCAAACGCAATCCCGGCTGCGAACAATGCAATCGCCGATCCAATGAACCCGACCGCAAATCGGCGCTCCTTGCGGTGCAACCCGGGCGCGACGAACGTCCAGACCTGCCAGAGGATGATCGGGCTGGCCAGCACGAACCCGGTGAAGATGCCCACCTTGAAATAGAGGAAGAACTTGTCGACCGGGCCGGTGAAATAGACGATTGGTTTTGGGCCGAGCACCGACTTGACGGGGCCCAGCACGATTTCCAGGACGAACCCTGAGATCGCAAAACCGATGATCGTCCCCACCGTCCAGCCGATCAGCGAGATGATGAGCACCCTGCGCAGCTCCTCGAGATGCTCGAGGACTGTCATACGCCGTTCTTCGTCCACGGGAACGAGCTCAGGCTTTGCCAATGGTTATGGGGCCATGCCCCTCTTGCGGGTCAGACCCTGCTGTCGGTCGGCGGCTTTACGTCGGTGGCCTGGCTGGGACCCTGGCCGGCCGGCGGAGGTGGCTCGGAGCCCTTCTTGAGCTCGTCGGTCAGGTCCGATGACGCCTTACGGAACTCGCGGATGCCACGGCCGATGGCGCCACCCACCTCGGGGAGCTTGCCCGGGCCGTAGATGATAAGGATGATGGCGAGCACCAGCAGGATGATCCAGAGGTGGCCGCCACCGATAAATGGCATTAGAGAAGCTTCCTTTGCGCGTCATTATACGCCCGCTCTTGAAACTGACCCTGTGCTGCGGCTGAGAGCGTGAAACGAATCGTTGACAGCCTCCTCAAGATGTGCGAGGGCGGCGCCGTCGTGGGCGGTTGAGAGGAAGCCGGCCTCGAATTGCGACGGAGGCAGAGATACTCCGGCGTCCAGCATCAGGTGAAACCAGCGGCCGAACGCCGCCGTGTCCGCGCCCTTCGCCGACTCGTAGTCGGTCACAGGACCGGGACTGAAGAACGCCGTCAGCATCGACCCTACCCGGTTAACCGTTACCGGAACGCCTGCCGCGGCGGCAGCTTGCGCGATCCATTGCTCCATGCGCGAGCCTGAGTGCTCGAGCAGGTCGTAGGCGGCGGCGTCGAGCTGGTCGAGGGTAGCCTGGCCGGCGACCACCGCCAGCGGGTTCCCCGAAAGGGTCCCCGCCTGATAGACCGGCCCCGAGGGCGCCACCTGTTCCATCAGGTCGCGACGTCCTCCATATGCCCCGATTGGGAGTCCGCCGCCGATGACCTTTCCCAGGCAGGTGAGGTCCGGTGTGATTCGATACAACTCCTGGGCCCCACCCCGTGCGACCCTGAAGCCGGTCATCACCTCGTCGAAGATGAGCAGCGATCCCTGGTCGCGCGTCACGCGACGAAGGCCTTCGAGAAAGCCCGCCGCGGGGGCTACGACCCCCATGTTGCCTGCGACCGGCTCCACGATGACGGCGGCGATCTCCGCGGGCCATCGGTCGAAAGCGCGCTCAACCTCGCCGAGGGTGTTGTACCGGGCGACGACCGTGTCGCCGGCCGCCCCTCTAGTTACGCCCGGGGTTCCCGGGATCCCGAGAGTTGCCACCCCCGACCCGGCCTCGGCGAGAAGCGCGTCGGCGTGACCGTGATAGGCGCCCGCAAATTTCACGATCCTGGCTCGACCCGTGGCAGCTCTGGCTAGCCGGGTGGCCGACATGGTCGCCTCGGTTCCTGAGTTCACCAGGCGCACCATCTCGATCGCGGGCATCCGGTCATGCACGGTTTGCGCCAGCCGGACTTCGGCTTCGGTGGGCGCACCGAAGGCCCAGCCCCGCTCGAGCTGCTCGCGAAGCGCCTGGAGAACTGGGCCCGGTCGATGTCCCAGGATCAGCGGTCCCCACGACCCGACCAGGTCCAGGTAGCGGCGGCCGTCAACATCCCAGACCCAGGGCCCGTCGCCGCGGGCCATGAACGGAGGTGTTCCGCCCACAGACCGGAAGGCTCTCACCGGGCTGTTGACGCCGCCCGGGATCAGCCGCTCGGCTTCATCGAGCAGGCTGCGCGAGCGGAGCCGGTCTACGACGTGACCTCTTCCACCGTCGCGGAGTTGATCACGTCCCCCTTTACGATCTTCAATACCACGTCCATTCCCGACTGCACGTAGCCGAAGAGGTTGTAAAGCTTCTGCAGCTTGGCTCGGTCGTCAACGGTGCAGATAAAGAACTGGCTTCCGTTGGTGTTGGCTCCGGAGTTCGCCATGGCTACGCATCCTGCCGTGTACTCGCCCTTGACCGGTTCGTCCTTGAATTTATAGCCGGGCCCGCCGCTGCCATCGCCCTTCGGATCGCCTCCCTGTATGACGAAGTTTGCTTCGACCCGATGGAAGGTCAGGCCATCGTAGAAGTGGTCGCGCGCCAGGAACACGAAGTTATTCACGGTGATTGGAGCCAGCGCTGGATCAAGCTTGAGGACGATATTCCCCTTCACCGTGTTGAGCGTCACAAGGTACTTGCGCGCGGTGTTGATCGTCATCGGCGGCGCGGCGCTGTATTGTTTCACGCTTGCGCCCGGGCTCGGGGTCGTTGACGGCGAAGCGGCGATCTCACTGGGATTCCCAACTGTGCGCCCAACATAGAACGCAAGGATACCGACCGCAATGGCAACGACGCCCAGGGTAGCCGCAATTTGCCATGGCGAGACCTGGCGCGAGGGCGTGCTCAACCCAGCTCATTCCAGCACGGTATCTGCGCGGCGGCTTCCTTCGCATGGTAGGTGAGGATCATCTGAGCGCCGGCGCGCCGGATGCCGAGTAGGACCTCGCGGAGCACTCGCCGCTCGTCGACCCAGCCGTTCGCCGCCGCCGCCTTGACCATGGCGTACTCGCCGCTGACGTTGTAGGCAGCCACAGGGACCTCACAGGATTGTGCCACGCCCCGGATCACATCGAGGTAGGCGAGGGCGGGCTTGACCATGACCACGTCCGCGCCTTCGGCGACGTCGAGGCGCGCTTCCCGGACGGCTTCGCGCAAGTTTGCCGGGTCCATCTGATAGCCGCGGCGGTCACCGAACTGGGGCGCCGAGCCGGCGGCCTCCCGGAATGGACCGTAGAAGGCAGACGCGTACTTGGCCGCATAGGCAAGGATGGCGCGGTCCTGGAAACCGGCCCCGTCGAGCGCCGAGCGGATCGCACCGACCTGCCCGTCCATCATCCCGGAAGGTCCGATCACGTCCGCGCCTGCTTGCGCCTGCGAGACGGCAATCCGCCGGTAGACCTCGAGGGTGGCATCGTTGTCCACCGCGCCATCCTCCACGATCCCGCAGTGTCCGTGGTCGGTGTACTCGCAGAGGCATAGGTCGGCCATCAGGACCACGTCCGGACCAAACGATTCACGTAGCCGGGTGAGCGATCTCTGGACGACGCCGCGTTCGTCCCACGCCTGGCTCCCCTCTCGATCTTTGCGGGCGGGGATGCCAAAGAGGATGAAGCTCTGGAGCCCGGCGCGCAAGCTCGACTCAACCTCCCTGACCAGCGAATCCATCGAATGCTGGAACTGGCCCGGCATCGCGTCGATCGGCTCCGGCTCGTCGACGTCCTCGCGGACGAACAGTGGGTAGACCAGGTCCTCGACGCCAAGCTGCGTTTCCCGGGCCAGCCGGCGCAACCCGGGTCGGGCCCGCAGTCGTCGTGGACGTTGCACTGGGTAGCTCATCGGCTCCGCGCGGTCATGGGCTGGTGGCTGATCAATGCGTCCAGCAGGCCGCGCGTCGTGTACTCCTCGGCGATGATAGCAACCGGCAATCCCGCCTCGCGGGCGGTCTCTGCGGTGACCGGCCCCAAGCAGGCTAACTGTGTCCGCGGAGGCAAACCGCTGGCCCCGAGCGCGTCGACGAGATGCCGGACTGCAGACGAGCTGGTAAGTGTGATGATGTCGACGCCGTCACCGATGGCCGCGTGGAGCTTCTCTCCAAGGTCGGCGGGAGGGACCGCGCGATACGTCTCGAGTACGTCGACTCGCGCCCCATGCCGGCGCAGCTGCTCAGGCAGCAGGTCACGACTGCCGGCAGCTCGCGGAATCAAGATGCGCGCCCCTCCGACCAGGGAGGCGGGCAGCGCCGCGGCGAGCTCCTCCGCCTTAAAAAGCGGCGGGACGATCTGGGCGGGCCTGCCGCGGTCCGCGAGCGCCGCCGCCGTCTCCGGGCCGATGGCGGCGATACTTATCCTGCCTGGTAGGGCGCGCTGACCCAGCAGCTCGAAGAACCGGTCGACGCCATTCACGCTCGTGAAAAGGATCCAGTCGTAGACATCCGGATCCGGGAGTGTCACCTCAATGGCTTCGATCCGGATCAATGGGCAGACAACCACCACCGCACCCACGGCTTCAAGCGCCCGAACGAACGGTTCCGCCTGCGACGCCGCCCGGGTCACCATTACGCGGACGCCGTCGAGAGTCCGCGGACGACGGTCGGGCAAGAGCCGGCCGGCACCTCCAGCTCGTAACCGGCTCACGATGTCGCTGACGACCGCATCATCGACCTGGCCTCGCGCCGCCGCCCGTACCATGGCGCTTCCGTCTTCTGCAAGCACCACCGCTGTGAGCGACAGCTGGCCATCGACCAGCTCGGCGTAGGCGCCTACGGCCGAGAGACAGCCGCCGCCCAGGCCGCGCAGTACCGCTCGCTCCGCCTCCACGGCGCGGCGCGTGGCCGAGTGGTCGACCTCGCGGGCAAGCTCCCCGGCCCGACTTCCCGTCCTGGTCTGAAGGACCAGCGCCCCCTGTCCGGGAGCGGGCAGGACGACGTTGAAGGGCAGCCACTCGTGCACCTCGGCGTCACGTCCAAGTCGGATCAGGCCCGCAGCGGCGAGCACCACCGCGTCAACGTCTCCCTGGCGCAGCTTGCCCAGGCGGCTATCGACGTTGCCCCGGATTGGTGCGAAGCGAAGGTCGGTGCGCCGGGCGGCCAGCTGCGCGCTGCGCCGCGGGCTCCCGGTCCCAATCCGGGCGCCGGCCGGCAACCCGGAAAGTGTCGCAGTCTCGCGTGCGATCAGAACGTCCCGCGCGTCGGCCCGAGGCAGGAAAGCGCTGAGGACAAGGCCGGCGGTCGCATCGGTGGGGAGGTCTTTTGCGGAGTGAACGGCGATCTCGGCTCGCCCGTCCAGCAGAGCCTGCTCGAGCTCCTTGACGAAGATCCCCTCCTGAGACGCCTCGGTGAGGGGCATCGCGCTGGCACGATCGCCACGGGTATCGATCGGCTCGAGCACGAAGGTCTCGCCGGGATGTCGCTCGGAAAGCGCACGCGCGGCGAGGGTCGCTTGAGCCACGGCAAGCGCGCTTCCGCGCGTGGCCAGCCGAAATCTAGCCGTTCCTCCCGGCCTCCTGATGGACCTGACGAATGATGTCGTGCAGCAACTTTGCCGTCAGGCCCCGGGCCAGCGCCCGGAGCGCAGTGCGGCCAAGTTCGTCGTCCTCCGGTAACGCCGCGAGGTGCCGCTCGAGCTCACGGTCGCGCACGAGCTCGACCCGATCCACCAGGTCAGTGATCAGGGGCGCCGATGCCCGGGCATCGAGAGCAGCCGTGAGCCGATCCCGCTCCTCGTCCACGATCTTCTCCGCGGCAGGGACGAAGGCGCGCCTGCCTTCGATGTTCTCGCGCCCGATTGACTTCAGGTCGTCCAGGTTAAGAAGGTGCACCCCAGGAACTTCACCGGCAGGCGGATCGACGTCACGCGGGACGGCCATGTCCACGATAACGAGCGGTCGTTCCCGCCGCCTGACCTGGATGCGCCGGACCTCGTCGGCGTCCAGAACATAATGGGGCGCGCTGCTCGAGCAAAGGATGAGGTCAACGCCGTCGATCACCTGATCGATCTTGCCCAGGTCGATCGCCTCGGCGCCAAGGTGGCCGGCGACCCGGGCCGCGCGCTCGATCGTCCGTGATCCGAGGTAGCAGCGCCCGATGCCCTGCTTGTGGAGCAACCGCAGGGCAACCTCGGTCATCTCGCCGGCGCCGACGAGAAGCACCTCACGTCCCCTCAGATTGCCAAGCAGGTCTTTCGCCTGGGCCACGGCGGCGTGACTGACGGAAACCGGCTTCCGACCCAGAGCTGTCTCATCCCGCACGCGTTTCCCGGCCCGGATCGCTGCACGCAGGATGACCTGCAGCGACGCGTCGACCACACCGGCCTGTTGGGCCTGTACGAAAGCGCGCTTGAGCTGCCCGAGCACCTGACCTTCCCCCAGCACCATCGAATCCAGGCCGCAGGCGACCCGGAACAGATGGTCCAGAGCCGCTCGGTCCGACAGCTGGTACGCGTACTGCTGCCAGATCTGAAATGGCAGCTCGTGGGGCCACAGGGCAAAGGCCTCGAAGAGACCGGCGGCCGCAGCTGGGGAATCTGATACCGCGTACAGCTCAGTCCGGTTGCAGGTCGAGAGCAGGACGCCGGCGTCGACCAGGTCCCGGTCGACCAGTCGCCGGACGCACTCGCCAACGGCGGCCTCGGCGATGAAGGCTTTCTCCCGCACTTCGAGCGGCGCCGTTCGGTGACTGAGGCCGACGAGCACGAACGTCACGTCAATTTTTGCGGCGGACTACGAAGCGGGTCAGCTCCTCGAGCGCCTCGCGCGCAGGAGATGGCGCAAACACCTGTAGCTCGGCGCGGGCGCGTTCGCTGAACCTGCTCGCATGCTCCAGCGAGGCGTCGATCCCTTGAGACCCACGGACGATCAGCACCACCTCGGCATAATCGGCGTCGCTCAGCTGTGGCTTCTGGAGAATCCGCTCGAGCTTGCCATCCATCCCCGGATCCTTTAGCGCCAGCATCAAGGGCAGGGTGACCGTCCCCTGCTTCAGATCGTTGCCCACGGGTTTGCCGACCTCCTCCTCCGTCGCCACGAAGTCCAGGACGTCGTCCGCGATCTGAAAGGCCATCCCGAGCAGGCGGCCAAATTCGCGGAGCGCCTGCACTTCGCGCTCGGGCTGACCGCTGAGGAAGGCTCCACAGAAAGTGGATGCCGCAAGCAGGACCGCCGTCTTTCGCTCGATCTTTGAGTAGTAGTCCTCCAGCGACTGTTCGTACCTGCGCTGGCTGGTCAACTGCAACATCTCGCCGTAGCAGATGGCCATCACAGTTTGCGAGAGGACGACGTCGATGACGGGCTCACCGACCTCGGACATCAGGTTGGCTCCCTTGGCGAAGTAGTAGTCGCCAATGATGATTGCCGGGTTGGGCCCGAGCGACTCGTGGATCGTGCGCAGGCCCCGGCGCATGGGAGCGCCGTCGATCAGATCGTCGTGGATGAGAGTGGCGTTATGGATGAACTCGATGGCCATCGCCGCCCGGAACACATCCTCCAGCCGGGTCCGGTCGCCTAGCTTTGCCGCAAGCAACACCAGCGCCGGCCGCAGGCGTTTTCCGCCCGCATCCAGGATGTGCTCCATGGCCTCCGAGACTGGGCCGAGATCGGCCTGAACCGTGGCATGAAGGCGCTGCTCGAAGGTGTCCATCTCTGCGCGGACCGGCTCCAGGAAATCAGTCTCGGTCAGGATCACGCTCACCTCAGGCGGCACCCTCGCGCCCGCGTGGCTGCCCGACCAGTTCCACCGGTACCGAACGGATCGGCGGCAGATCCTCGCCGAAAAGAACCCGCGCCACCTCCGTGAAACGCTCCGGGGAGCCGGTGACGTAGATCTGGTGAATGGGGGTTTCAGCGTCGCTGCTGCCGAGACCATTGCGGTCCAGGACGCGTCCGGTCTTCTGGGCGGTGGTTTCGGCCGAATCGACGATGGTCATGCGGTCCCCCGTGATCTTGCTGATCAGAGGCCGGAGCAACGGGTAGTGGGTACAGCCCAGGATCAGCGTGTCGGCCTGGTATTCGATGATGTCCTTGAGCGCATGCCGCAGGGCGGCCTCGGCCTCGGGCGACTGGGCCTTGCCGCTCTCGACTAGGTCCACCAGATCGGGTGCGGCCTTGGGGAGAACACCGATGGTTGGATTGGCCTCCCTGATCGCATGCAGGTACTCGCCGCTGTGCATGGTGCCCTCGGTCGAGATCACCCCCACCCGCCGGTTCCGGGTGGCTTCCACGGCAGCCTGGGCGCCCGGAGTGATTACGCCGATGATCGGAATATCGAACACCTCGCGCGCCGTGTTGAGGGCCGCCGCGGTGGCGGTGTTGCAGGCTATCACGACCAGCTTCACGTCCAGCTTCTGGAGGAAGCGGATGATGTCGAGCGCGAACTGCCGGACCTCGGCCTGGTATCGGGGCCCGTAGGGAAAGTGGGCCAGGTCGGCGAAGTAAATGGTGGATTCGTGTGGGAGCTGCCTCTGCAGCTCTCGCAAAACGGTGAGCCCTCCAACGCCGGAATCGAAGACGCCGACCGGCCTCGGATCGCTCATCCGATTTTCATGTTAACAACCGTGTGACTGAGTTCCTCCAATTCAATCTCGCGGGACGGGAAAGGCCGGCCAGCCGGTTATAGGGTCGTGAAACCGCATTTGCGCCGGGGCCGCGCAGCCAGAGAGAAAAGGGTCCAGCGGGCCAGGGCGCGCCAGCTGACGAAGAAACAAGCGGCCTGATCGCGGCGGCTTTTAAGGATTCCGCCGCGAGCTGGGGCTGCACGGGTCCGTCGAAACCGTGCAGAGGCACTGGTAGCTTCGAGCACCGGAATTTTCCGAACCTTCACAGGCTTTCCAACTCGCGTGCCACTCAGCGGCCAAAACTTGTAACGGGCCACTCTGCGGGGAGGCTCGTAAGCTTGGTTTTGTCGCCCAGCGACCCTCGGTGCTTTTGAGACGTCACCAGGTGGCGAGGTTGGGTCAGCTGAACGTTTGTTTGCGGCTGATGGCGCGGGCACGATGGGCCAGCCAATTCGTAGGGCTCTTCCTGGAGGTACCAACTGGCCCCGTCCTGCCTGCCAAAACTTCGTTCCGGCCTGGTGGCTGCCGCGATTGCATTGGGGGCCGCGCTCAGCCAGTCAGCAGGCGCGTCGGCAGACACCACCCTTGGAGTCACCGTTCTGGGGCAGCAGGACATCCGCTGGAGCCTTTACGGGCTGGGCTCATCCCCAGCCGAGACCGTAGGTTCGTCGGGCTGCGCGATCACCTCGGTCGTGATGATGCTCAACTACTACGGAATCCGCACGGACCCCGGCTTTCTCAATGTCTGGCTCACGCAACACGGCGGATACGCCTTCGACGACAAGATCCTCTGGTCGACCATAGACTCCTACAGCAATGGCAGGGTGATCTTCACCGGCTGGCTGGGCCCAGATATCAACCTGATCACATCCGAAATCGACGCGGGCCGTCCGGTGATCGCTGAGGTCAGGCTCGGTGGAAACCAGCACTTCGTTATCCTGACCGGCTACGACGCGAGCGGGTACATCATCAACGATCCCTGGTTTGGAGACACCGTCTACTTTGTCGCCCGTTACGGCGATCCGTCGACCGGGATCGTATCGATACGCACGTACACGCCGCAGCTGGCGCTAGGGCTCCGTGGAGGCGGCCGCATCAGCTGGATCGCCAATGGCGGTGCCGCTCCACATCGAGCGCAATAACCAGGGCATCCTCAGCCAGCGGCATCCTGGCGTACTGACCGTATTTCCGCTTTAGCGCCCTGACGGCCCGCCGGTGCTCCGGTCCGGACTCGATCAGGC
>VBDY01000164.1 GCA_005882775.1 Chloroflexota bacterium
GAAAGTATGTTTACCTGCCACCGGATCCGACCCAGCACTCGCTGGTCCCGGCCGCCCTGACCGGCGCGCCCGGCGACGCCACGGTTCCGGCGCTCGATGTGGTCTTCCCGGTGTTTCACGGCCTCAACGGTGAGGACGGCACCATCCAGGGTGTCCTCGAGCTCGCCAACGTCCCTTATGTCGGAGCCGGTGTCCTGGGGTCTGCTCTCGGGCTGGACAAGATCTACATGAAGCAAGCATTCGAGGCTGTCGGCCTGCCGGTGGTGGACCACCTGCCGATCACCCGTCGGGACTTCGAGAAGGATCCGGAGGCGTTCGTGCGCCTGGTGGAGGAGCAACTTGGCTATCCGTGTTTCTCGAAGTTTGCGAACTCGGGCTCGAGCGTCGGCACCACCAAGGCCCACAACCGCGAGGAGCTGGTCGAGGGCCTTCGGCTGGCAGCCAGCTTCGACCGCAAGCTGCTGGTCGAGCGAGCCATCGAGGCCCGCGAGCTCGAGGTGAGCGTGCTCGGCAACGACGACCCGGAGGCCTCGATCGTCGGCGAGGTGGTGCCGGCGCATGAGTTCTATGACTACGAGGCCAAGTACCTCGACGAGGGCTCCAAGCTGCTGATCCCGGCGCCGGTGGGAGAGGGAACGGCCGAGCAGGCGCGTGAGCTCGCCGTTCGTGCCTTCAAGGCAGTTGATGCCGCCGGCATGGCTCGCGTTGACTTTTTTCTGGAGCGCGGGAGCGGCCAGCTCTATCTCAACGAGCTCAACACCATTCCCGGTTTCACCCGGATCAGCATGTACCCAAAGCTCTGGGAAGCCTCCGGCGTCTCGTTCCAGCAACTGGTCGAGCGGCTAATCCAGCTGGCCCTGGAGCGGTTTGCGGACAAGCAACGCTCGCAGACCGCGATTGATTCGCGGCTGCTTCCGGGGAACGACGAATGACAGTGAGCACCATGGAGAAAAAGAGCACCCGTCGCAGGGCCACGCCACCTCCTGTTGCGGCGACAGCCAGCGGCGGCCGCGGCTGGCTCTGGGCGCTCGGCCAGACGGCCCTGGTCGGGCTAATGCTTTTCGCGATCCTGTTCTTGCTGGCCCAGCCGGCGCTTCGCCCCAAGGCCATCCGGGTCAGCGGCGTGCATCACCAGACTGTCAGCGACGTCGTATCGGCCCTGGCGGTGGATGGCAGTCGGAGCATCTTCTTTCTCGGCCACTCCGACCTGGAGCAGCGGGTGTCGGCGCTTCCCTGGGTGCAGTCAGCCGCGGTCCAGGTGGCGCTGCCCGACCGGGTAGAGGTCCGCGTCACCGAGTGGTCACCGGTGGCCGTGCTGCAGGTGGGTGAGCTGTCCTATTACCTCAATGAGCAGGGCACGGTGCTCGGCCCCGCGTCCGAGGCCGGCCGGCTGGTGGTCCTCAACCGCATCCACCTGAGCGCCGTCAAGCCCGGCGATCCGGCGGTTTCGGGCGAGCTTCTCCAGATGCTGACCGCGCTGCAGTCCGGCTTCTATCCCGCCTTCAAGCTGAACGTGGCCTCATTCGAGCTGGACGACCGGGAGGTGCTCACCATGCGCACCCAGCGTGGATGGACGGTAACCTTTGGCCAGATGGTCACCGACGCCGACCGAGCCAGCCTCGAGCCCAAGCTGGCGGCGCTGCGGGCACTCGCCGGCCGCCTGGATCTGACCACCGCGCCGCTCGAATACATCAATCTGATGAACCCTCGAGCCCCCGCCGTTCAGCTGCGTCCCAGGTAGCACCGTGAGGATGCGGCTCGCGAGAAGCGGTTCGAGCGAGGCCATATGGCTGGTCGGCGCGGTGGCGGTATTTGCCGTCCTCGGAATTGTGTTCGGGCTCAACTTACCGGTCCAGATCCCCGCCGGCTACGCACGCTACACGGCGGTCATGATCCTGGCAGCGCTCGACTCCGTGCTCGGAGCCATCAAGGCCTGGCTCAACGGCAACTTCGAGAACAAGGTGTTCCTCTCAGGCTTCCTGGTGAATACGCTCCTGGCCGGAGGCCTCACCTATCTCGGCGACAAGCTTGGCGTCGAGCTGTACTTCGCCGCGATCGTGGCCTTTGGAGTTCGCATCTTCGACAACATCGCCGTTATCCGCCGCCACCTGCTCTAGGTTCGCGCACAGCGACTGATCCGGCGATCACGGCTCCGCGCGTTCTTAACTCGCGTTTACGGCGATTAACGTCGGAAAATAGTGTTGTCAGGCAGCGGCGACCACCGTATAATGTGGTCGACCTCGTCGTTCCAGACGTTCCAGGAAAGGTTTTTGCCCCGTTCTAAATTCGTTTCAGCACTGGACATCGGTACTACCAAGATCTGCTGCGTCGTCGGTGAGCAGACCGAGCGCGGCCTCAATTTGGTAGGGGTAGGCGAGTCTCCCTCAGACGGCCTCCGCCGCGGCGTGGTGGTCAACATGGAGAAGACCGTGCGCGGCATCTCGCACGCGGTCGACGCCGCCCAGCGGATGTGCGGACACAAGGTCGAGGCTGCCTTCGTCGGGCTGGCGGGCACCCACGTGCTCAGCCAGAACAGCAGGGGCATGATCGCGGTGGCCCGCTCCGACAGGGAGATCGGCCAGGACGACGTCACCCGTGTGATCGATGCGGCCCGGGCCGTATCCGTTCCCAACGACCGGGAGATCATCCATGTCGTTCCCCGCGGCTACGTGGTCGACGGCCAGGAGGGCGTCAAGGATGCGGTCGGTATGTCCGGCGGCCGGCTCGAGGTGGAGGCGCACATCGTCACCGGCTCACTCACCGCCGTGCAGAACGTGGTCAAGTGTGTGCACCAGGCCGGCATGAACGTCGAAGACCTGGTGGTTCAGGTGCTGGCGTCGGCTGAGGCCGTCCTGAGCGACAACGAAGTGGAGCTCGGAGTGGCGCTGGTCGACATCGGCGGCGGCACCACCGATATCGCTCTCTTTACTGAAGGTAGCGTGGTTCACACCGCCGTCCTTCCGGTGGGCGCGATGCACGTGACCAACGATATAGCCATCGGTCTGCGCACCACCCTGACCGAGGCGGAGATGCTCAAGGTCAACTACGGGCACGCGATTCCGGCCTGCATCCCGTCGGAGGAGATGGTGGAACTGCACCAGATCGGACAGGATCGCGTCCAGGTGGTCCCTCGCCGGCATATCGCTGAGATCATCGCTCCGCGGGCGCACGAGATCCTGGAGATGGTTCGGATCGAGATGCGGCGGGGTGGTCACGACGGTTTTCTTCCCGGGGGCGTGGTGGTGACCGGCGGAGGCTGCCGGTTGCTCGGGTTCACCGAGGCGGCCCAGGAGCACCTCGACCTGCCGGTGCGGATCGGGACGCCGCACGGCGCGCTGGGGATGAGTGACCAGGTAACCGGGCCGGCGTACGCGACGGCGATTGGTCTCCTGCGCTGGGGCTTGAAGATGCGGCATCAGCAGAACGGGCACGTGCCCGTCGGCGCGGGGGTTTCGGCGGGCGTGCAGCGGACGTTTCGTTGGCTCAAAGATTTTTTCTAAAGGAAGGAGACCGCCATGGACATGGATGATCAGCTTCGGATAAAGGGCCTGACCTCCAGGCAACCCGTGGACCAGCGGTTCGTGAGGGCGCGCATAGAGCGCGATAAGGAGGATTTCAGAATGCGCGAGGCCGACCGCACGCTTGAAGGCAATGCCCGAATCAAGGTGGTGGGTATCGGAGGCGGCGGCAGCAACGCCGTCAACCGCATGATCCGCTCCAAGCTGCGCGGCGTGGAGTTCATCGCCATCAACACCGATCTCCAGGCCCTCGCCCATTCCGAGGCCCAGACCAAGATGAACATCGGCAAGAAGCTGACCCGCGGCCTGGGCGCCGGTGGTAACCCAACCATCGGACGCGAGGCCGCAGAGGAAAGCCAGCAGGAACTGTCCGAGATGCTGACAGGCGCGGACATGGTCTTCCTCACCGCCGGCATGGGTGGTGGCACCGGCACCGGCGCTGCGCCGGTGGTCGCCGAGATCGCCCGCAACAACGGAGCTCTGACCATCGGGGTGGTCACCAAGCCCTTCACCTTCGAGGGGAGCCGCCGCCGCGCGATCGCCGAGGAGGGCGCGAATGCGCTCAAGGAGAAGGTCGACACCCTGATCATCATTCCCAACCAGCGCCTGCTCGACGTGACCGACAAGAAGGTGCCCTTCACCGAAGCGCTCAAGATCGCGGACGACGTCCTCCGTCAGGGCGTGCAGGGTATCTCCGACTTGATCGTCCAGCCCGGCTTGATCAACCTCGACTTCGCCGACGTCAAGGCCGTCATGTCGGGCCAGGGCGCGGCCCTGATGGGCATCGGCTTCGGTAGCGGGGACCAGCGCGCCGCGGACGCGGCCCGGGACGCCGTGGCCAGCCCGCTGCTCGAAACCTCGATCGACGGTGCCCGGGGCATCCTTCTGAACATCACGGGCGGCGCCGACCTCACTCTGCATGAAGTGAATGAGGCAGCCGAGATCGTCCGCTCATCCGCCGACAAGGAAGCCAACATCATCTTCGGCACGGTCATCGACGAGAAGATGGCCGGCGAGTTGAAGATCACGGTGGTCGCCACCGGCTTCGCCGAAGGGGTCGAGCCCTATCGCGAGGTCGGGGCCGTTTACCACAAGCCGGAACCGGAAGAGAAGGCTCCCTCCTATAAGGGATTCGATCCCTCCAACCTCGATATCCCCGCGTTTTTGCGAGGTCGCCGCTAACCTGGAGAGGCGCGCCCCCTTCCCGCGCCTCTCCCTCTACTTAACCGGCGATTGCGGCTCCGTTCCGGCCTACGCGCCGCCCGGCTGCAACCGAGAAAGGCAGCCGGATGCGTTGCTCCCGCCTACTCCGCCGCTCGCCGGAAGCTAAAGGTCGCTCCGCTCCTCCTGCTGAGTCTAGGGTCCGCCCGCCCTGAGTTAAAGCGTGCTCCGCGCGTTCTGCTAAGTCAGGGTTCTCGCCGGACGCTAAAGGTCGCTCCGCGCGTTCTGCTAAGCGGGCTTTATCGCCGTGGGCTTAGCGGCCGGCGGCGCAATGGGTAGCCGGACCAGGGCTGTCGCGCGCTTGGCCAGCTCCAGGTTGACTAGGACGATGAACACGGCGTTCACCGGGTGCAGCGCCGCAATGTACGGGGCGCTTCCCCGCGCACCGGGGAGGAACGGCTGGACGCCGACCAGAAGGAGCAACAGCCCGTTCCAGCCGATCAGCCGCCAGCCCACCTGTCCGAGGCCTGCCACGATCAGCAGCAGGAGCGGGCCAAGGTGAAGCGTCCAACCCAGGTCGCGGTGAGATCCAAAACCGCCGGTACCAAAGAATCCCAGCCCGGCCAGGAATATCTGGAACAGGATGGCCGCCAGGTAGAGCCAGAGCAGCACGACGTAGACGTACCGGGTGGCTCTGATGAACATCCGTAGATTGTGCCTGACCCCAAGTCGCCCTTCAACTGCTTTGCTGCTTCACTCGGGCGAACACAACATGTGGGATACTGAGGCCAGATGAAGTGTCCATATTGTGGTCACCTCGACCTCAAAGTCGTCGATTCGAGGGATTCCGATACTGGCGAGGCGATTCGCCGGCGGCGGGAGTGCCTCCAGTGCACCAAACGTTTCACAACCTACGAGCGGATCGAGGGGGTTCCCCTCTACGTGATCAAGAAGGATGGCCGCCGGGAGGACTTCGACCGGCAGAAGCTCTTCTCCGGGCTGATGAAGGCGACCACAAAACGCGACATCTCGCCGAGTGCGGTAGAGCGGGTGGTCGATGAGATCGAGGCAGAGCTGCGTACCCGCGGCAAGGTCGAGATCCCATCGCGCGAGGTGGGGGAGCTCGTCATGGACAAGCTCCGCGGCCTCGACGAGGTTGCCTATATTCGGTTCGCCTCGGTCTATCGCTCGTTCATGGATCTGCAGGAGGTCAAGCACGAGATCGACCAGCTTCTGAGCCGCGAAAAGCACGCCTGAGGTCGTCGTGTCCATCGAGCTCGCATCCGTAGTCATCGTCCCGGGATTTCCAGCACGCCACGGCTTCTCGACGACGGCCATGGGTTCCATGGGATTGACGGGCTCGCCAGATCCGAAGTCCGTGCTCGAGCGCCGACAGCGGCTCGCCGCTGAGGTCGGCTTCGATCTCAACCTGGCGCTATTTGCCGTCCAGGTCCATAGCGCCAGCGTAAAGACGTTCAGTCGCACTCATCCGCAGGGGGCGCAGTCCGTGCTCGACACCGACGCGCTGGGAACGGACCTGCCAGGCCAGGCACTCGTGACCTACCATGCCGACTGCTTTCCGGTCCTGTTCGCCGATCAGCGTCGCGGCGTGGTTGCGGCCGCGCACGCAGGCTGGCGGGGATCCCTCAAGGGGGTGGTGAGCCAGACGGTCCAGGCGCTTCACCTGACCTTTGGCACCGATCCCCAGGACCTCGAGGTGTTGATCGGGCCGGGAATCTGCGGTCGCTGCTACGAGGTTGGAGCCGAGGTCGCGCAGCCGCTGTCGGCGCAGTATGGCCGTTCCGAGCGGTACCTGGCCCAGGACGCCGGCGGCCGTCCCCGACTCGACCTGGCGGCCCTGACCCGGTTGCAGCTCGAAGATGCCGGCGTGCCGTCAGCGCGCATCCGCGCGGCCGGCTGGTGTACGAAAGAGGACGATCGCTGGTTTTCCCATCGGGCGGGCCGCCCGGGTCGCTTCCTGGCCGCGATCGTCGCCCCCTGACCGTTGGCATCCTTCGCCTCCAGGCTCGCAGAGATCCAGGCCACGATCGGGCGTCACGCCGAGAAGGCCGCCCGGGATCCAGCGGAGGTGCGAATCGTCGCAGTTACCAAGACCTTCCCCGTCGAGCGTATCCGCGAGGCAATCGCCGCCGGACATCACCGGTTCGGCGAGAACCGCGTGCAGGAGGCTCTGCCAAAGATGGCCGAGCTATCCGGCGATGAATGCGAGTGGCACCTTATCGGTCACCTCCAAACCAACAAGGCGCGGATGGTCGAGGACTTCTCGATGATCCAATCCATCGATAGTGTGCGTGTGGTCGACGCACTTGCCGCTCGGATGCATCGCCCGCTGGATGTGTTGATCGAGGTCAACGTGGGGGAAGAACCCCAAAAGACCGGTGCCAGCCCGGCGGAGATCGAGCCGATCGTCCGCGCCCTCCAGTCGAACCCGGCGCTGCGGCTGAAAGGGCTCATGACGATCGCCCCGCTGACCAATAACCCGGAAGCCGCCCGCCCGTTTTTCCATTCGCTCAGGCTTCTGCGCGACGAGTCCCGTCAGCGATTTGGTGTCGAGCTCCCCGAGCTGTCCATGGGCATGACCGATGACTACCCGGCCGCCGTAGAGGAAGGAGCCACCCTGCTACGATTGGGCCGCGCCCTGTTCGGGCCGCGATCACTGTGACGCTGTCGACGTTGCTGAGCTACCTGCACTACTTCGCGTTTGTCCTCGTCTACCTTTTGATCTTTGCCATTTTCGCCCGGGCGGCTGCGTCCTGGTTCGTCCGTGACTCGCAGAGTTCCCTGATGCGGTTCCTGTTTGACGTGACCGAGCCGATCCTGGCGCCGCTGCGGAGGTTCATACCGAGCGGGATGGGGGTCGACTTCTCACCGATGATCGCCATCCTGATCCTCTTTCTGTTTGTGAACTTGCTGGGCACGAGCTGATCCACTAAAGTTGGCGTCCATGTTCGAGGAAGTCTCGAGCCGGGCCGGCTTCCCGGAGCTCGAATCGCAAGTGCTGCGGTTCTGGCGGGAAAAAGACATCTTCCGGCGCAGCATCTCGCAGCGCGAAGGCCGGCCTCGCTTCGTTTTCTACGAAGGCCCGCCCACCGCTAATAACCTCCCCGGAATCCATCACGTTCTGGCCCGCGCGCTAAAGGACCTGTTCCCGCGCTATAAGACGATGCGTGGATTTCAGGTCGACCGCAAAGGTGGATGGGACACCCATGGCCTCCCGGTGGAGATAGAGGTCGAAAAACAGCTCAAGATCTCAGGCAAGCAGGACATCGAGCGGTACGGCATCGAGGAGTTCAACAAGAGATGCCGGGAGAGCGTCTTCCAGTACATCGGTGAGTGGGCACAGCTCACCGACCGGATGGGGTATTGGGTCGATTTGGAGCATGCCTACCGGACATTCGATACCCCCTACATGGAGAGCGTCTGGTGGATTCTCAAGACGCTCTGGGACAAGAAGCTTCTCTACCAGGGATTCAAGGTGGTGCCCTACTGTCCGCACGACGCGACCCCGCTGTCGAGCCACGAGCTGGGGCTGCCGGGTGGGTACCAGGACAACATCGAAGACCCTTCCGTGTACGTCAAGTTCGAGCTCGAAGACGAGCCCAGGACGTTCTTCCTGGCCTGGACCACCACTCCCTGGACGCTGCCCGGCAACGTCGCGCTGGCCGTCGGGCTGGACATTCCCTACGTCCGGGTCCGCCAGGGCGAGGAGCGATACATCCTGGCCAAGGCCCGGCTGTCCGTCCTGGAAGGCGACTATCAGGTCGAGGCAGAGTTCGCGGGCAAGACCCTGCTCGGAAAGCGCTACCAACCCCTCTACCGATACCTGGTGCCGGATAAGCCGGCGTTCTACGTGGTCGATGCCGACTTCGTATCCGTCGAGGACGGCACCGGGATCGTTCACACGGCGGCGGCCTACGGCGTCGACGACCTCGAGCTCTGCCAGCGGAAGGGCATCCCGATTCGCCACGTGGTCGACCTGAACGGAAATTTCCGGCCGGAGGTCGAGCCGTTCGCCGGCATGTTCGTGAAGAAGGCCGACCCCCTGATCATCAAGGACCTTCAGGAGCGCGGCTTGATGTACAGCGCCGGCACCATCCGCCATACCTATCCGTTCTGCTGGCGGTGCGGCTGGCCGGTCCTCTATTACGCGCTCACTGCCTGGTTCATCAAGACGACTGCCATGAAGGAGCAGCAGGTCCGCAACAACGACCTGGTCAACTGGGTCCCGGCCCATCTCAAGAAGGGACGGATGGGCAACTGGCTGGAGAGCCTGGTCGACTGGTCGCTCTCGCGCTGGCGCTACTGGGGGACTCCCCTGCCCGTCTGGGTCTGTGAGGGATGCGGCGAGCAGCGGTGTGTGGGATCGGTCGAGGAGCTGGGCCTGACCCTCAAGGACGACCTGCATCGGCCGTACATCGACCGGGTGACACTGCCCTGCAAGAAATGCGGGGGCGTGATGCGCCGGGTGGCCGACGTGATCGATGTCTGGTTCGACTCGGGGGCCATGCCCGTCGCCCAGTACCACTACCCTTTCGAGAACCAGGACGTCTTCAAGACCCACTTCCCGGCGGACTACATATCGGAGGCGATCGATCAGACCCGGGGCTGGTTCTTCAGCCTGCACGCCATCGCCACCATGCTGTTCGACCAGCCGGCCTTCAAGAACGTGGTCTGCACCAGCTTCGTGGTCGACAAGCAGGGCCGCAAGATGAGCAAGTCCTTAAAGAACACCGTCGATCCGATGCAGATCATGTCCAAGTTCGGAGCCGATGCCACCCGCTGGTACTTCTACACGGCGGTCGCCGTGGGCAATGAGTACCGCTTCGACGTCGGCCTGGTCCAGGAAGTGGTCCGGCGCTTCCTCCTGATCCTGTGGAACACCTACGGGTTCTTTACCAACTACGCCCGGCTCGACGGCTTCGATCCACAGTCTCAGGCGCCGCCTATCGATCAGCGCAGCGTGCTCGACCGCTGGCTGCTGGCTGAGCTCGCCGTTACCTTGCGCGAAGTGGAGGCGGCGCTCGAGGCCTACGATCCGACCACGGCATCGCGGCGGATCGAAGCATTTGTCCTGGACATCTCCACCTGGTACGTGCGCCGCTCGCGCCGACGTTTCTGGAAGTCGGAATCAGACACCGACAAGCGCAGTGCCTATCACACGCTCTACACAGTGCTGGTCGCGGTGGCGCAGATGCTGGCACCGTTCACGCCCTTTGTGGCGGAGGTCATCTACGGCAACCTGGCGGCCGGACGTCGCGGGCTTCCAGAGAGCGTCCACCTGAGCGACTGGCCGCTGGCCGACCCGGGCTGGGTGGACGATCGCCTTCGGCGCGACATGGCGCGGCTCCGCCGGGTGGTTGAGGCGGGTCATGCCGCCCGCAACCAGGCGGCGGTCAAGGTGCGCCACCCGCTGGCCTCGGTCGCTATCGCGGACGCTCCGCTGGCACCGGACCTGGAGGCGATCCTGCTCGAGGAGCTCAACGTCAAGGAGGCCCGCTATGAGGGCGAGGGCGGCCTGGTCACCCTGGATACGCGCATCACCGAGGAGCTTCAGCTCGAGGGACTGGCTCGCGACCTGGTCCGGGAGATCCAGGAGCTGCGCAAGCAATCCGGGTTCAACGTGGACGACCGGATCCGTCTCTTCTACGAAGGGGACGGGATGCTGGCCTGGGCTCTCGAGCGCTGGAGTGACTACATCGCCGCCGAAACTTTGGCGCTGGCGGTTGCTCCAGGCACTCCGCCGAATGGCGCCTCGTGCAAGGACCTGAAAATCGAGGGGCACGGGCTCAGGGTCTGCCTGGTGAGGGTCGCAAAGACCTGAAATACCTGCGCCGCTACGGATTCCTGCTGGTGGTGGCTGCCGCGGTGGTGGCCGCCGACCGCCTCTCCAAGCGATACGTCGAGAATCGGTTCGGGGTTGGCTACGGCCCTCGCCAGATCATCGACCACCTGCTCGAGTTGCGGGTGATCCAGAATCGGGGGGCTGCCTTCGGACTATTCCAGGACTTCACCTGGGGTCTGCTGATCGTCTCGGTGGCCGTCCTCGCCGGCATCCTCTTTTACTACGCCTGGCTGAACGAAAGAGATTGGCCTGCTCGTTTGGGGTTGGCGCTGATCTTCGGCGGGGCGATCTCGACGGCATACGACCGCGGCATCCGCGGGTCCGTCATCGACTTCATCCAGGTCCCGTACTGGCCGATCTTCAACCTGGCTGACTCAGCGATCAGCATCGGAGTGGTGCTCCTCGTCCTGAGCACCTTCCTGCGCAGCCGGCGCCCGCGACCGGCGTGACCTCGGGGACGCACACGGTCACCGGACCAGTGTCGCGTCTCGACCAGTACCTGGTGAACCTGCTTTCGGACTCAAGCCGGAGCCAGGTGCAGCGGCTGATTCGGGAGGGATTCGTCCTGGTGAACGGTGCGCCCAGCCAGTCCGGGGCTCGCCTGCACCCGGGGGATCAGCTCACCTGGGAGATCCCACCGAGCCAGCCTTCCCTGTTGACACCCGAGCCCATGACTCTGCGGGTGGTCTTCGAGGACGACGACCTGCTCGTGATAGACAAGCCTGCGGGCCTCGTGGTGCACCCGGGCCCGGGACATGCCACCGGCACCCTGGTGCACGGGTTGCTTGGACGAGGCCCGGGATGGTCTTCGATCGGCGGTGTCGACCGGCCCGGGATCGTTCACCGGCTCGACCGCGACACCTCGGGGTTGCTGGTGGTCGCTCGCAACGATGTTGCCCACCGGGACCTCGCCCGCCAGCTCAAGGACCGGACGATGCACCGGCGCTACCGTGCGATCGTGGTTGGCGAGGTGTCCGAACCGGCGGCCCGGATCGAGGCACCGATCGCGCGTGATCCCAGGCAGCGGCAGCGGATGGCAGTGGTCGCCGGAGGCCGCGAGGCGGTCAGCGAGTTTCGCAGGCTGGAAGTGAGCCCGGGGTATTCCTTGCTCGAGGTCAGCCTGGGCACGGGTCGGACTCATCAGGTCCGGGTGCACCTTGCCTATATCGGCCACCCCGTCCTGGGCGACCGCGTCTACGGCCGGCCCTCCGTGGCGATAGACCGCCCGGCGCTTCACGCGGCGGTACTCGAGTTCAGGCATCCCCGTGGCGGCCGCAACCTGCGCTTCACCAGCGAACCCCCACCTGACTTTGATGCCGCCTGGAAGGCCGTGGGCAAAAGTAAAATGCTGTGATCGAGAAGCAGGGGTTGCTCATCGTGATCTCCGGCCCAAGTGGGGTGGGGAAGGACACGGTGTTGCGACGGCTCTTCGAGCTCGCCCCCGAGCTCAGGTACTCGGTGTCCTATACGACGCGGCCTAAGCGCCCGGGCGAGATCGACGGCCAGAGCTACCGGTTCGTCACCGAGCCTGAGTTCCTCGACCTGATCGCCAAGAAGGAGTTCCTGGAGTGGGCGAAGGTCTACGACCACTATTACGGCACCTCCCGGCGCCAGGTGGAGGACGCCCTCAAACGCGGGGAAGACATCATCCTCAAGATCGACGTCCAGGGGGCGGCCTTCGTCAAGCGACGGAAACCCGACGGGCTCTTCATCTTCATCACACCGCCCTCCACCGATGAGCTGCTCAACCGCCTGACCGGACGCAATACCGAATCTCCACAGGCGCTCGAAGTGCGCCAGCGGGAGGCTCTGGTCGAGCTGGGTCTGGCCAAGGACTACGAGCACGTGGTCTGCAACCGGCATGTCGATGAGACCGCCCGCGAAATCCTCGCACTGATCGCCGCCGAGCACGCGCGGCGGCGCGCCCCGGTATGAATTCGGGCGCGCTGAAGGGCCGGCGCGTCGTCTTCGGGGTGAGTGGAGGGATCGCCGCATACAAGGCGCTCGAATGCGTCCGGCTTTTGACCGAGGGCGAGGCGGAGGTCAGGGTGGTGATGACCCCGGAGGCTACCCGGTTCGTTGCCCCTCTCAGCTTCGAATCACTCTCCTACCACCCGGTAGCCGCGGACTGGCTCGATGCTCGGGGTTCCGGCGAAACTCACATCCAGCTGTCCGAGTGGGCTGAGGTGGTCGTGGTCGCACCCGCCACCGCCAACACCATCGCCAGGCTGGCGCTTGGCCTCGCCGACGAGGTCCTATCGGGCACGGTGCTGGCCAGCGAGGCGCCGCTGGTCGTCTGCCCGGCGATGAATGACAGGATGTTCAGTCATCCGCAGACGGAGGCGCACCTTGCCAGCCTGCGCCAGCGCGGCGCGGTCGTGGTCGAGCCTGCCATCGGCCGGTTGGCCTCGGGCAAGACCGGGATCGGCCGGCTGGCATCGCCGGAGCGGATCGTCGCCGCGATCGGCGCCGTGCTCAACGGCCGGCGAAACCTGGAGGGTCTGCGGGTAGTGGTGACCGCCGGCGGGACGCGCGAACCGCTGGATCCCGTGCGTTATGTCGGCAACTTCTCGAGCGGCAAGATGGGTCGCGCCCTGGCTGAGGTGGCGGCCGCTCGGGGGGCACGGGTATCCCTGATCACCACCATCCCCGGGGCGTCCGAGGAAATCGATGAGGTCCGGGTCACGACTGCCCAGGAGATGCTCGAGGCGGTTCAGCGCGAGTCGGCGCAGGCCGACGTCCTGGTCATGGCGGCGGCGGTGGCGGACTACCGGCCGGCTGAGGTGGCGTCATCCAAGATCCGCCGGACCTCGAAACCGCTCGACCTTCGTCTCCAGCCCAACGTCGATATTCTGGCCGCGGTCGGCCGGCGAAAAGGCCTCTTCCGGGTGGGCTTCGCCGCCGAGACCAGCGATGTCGAGCCACAGGCGCGGGAGAAGCTGAAGGCCAAGGAGCTCGACCTGATCGTGGCCAACCAGGTCGGAGTGAACGGCCAGGGGCTCGGCAGTGACTTCAACGCCGTCACCATCGTGTCTGCGAACGGGCTGGTACGCGAGGTGCCCCGCCTGACCAAGTGGGAGGTGGCCGAACGCGTGTGGGACGCCATCCATGAGGCTCGCTCCGCCGGCCGCTGAGGTCGAAGGCGGCCTCCACCAGGTCGCCCAGGTGGTGGTCGAGACCAGGGTCGGCAGCACCACCGGACTCTTCGACTACCTGATCCCGGAGGAGTTGCGCGGCCAGGTCCAGGTCGGTCAACGCGTACGCGTGCCCTTCGGCAAGCGGAGCGTGCCAGGCTTCGTGTACGCGCTTTCGAACGCGCCGAACGTCGTCAATCCCAAACCTATCGCCGCGGTGATCGATGCCGAGCCGCTGCTCCCGGCGCACATTATCGAGCTGGCCGGGTTTGTTGCCGATCACTACCTCGCGCCCCTGGACGAGGTGATTCGCAATATCGTGCCTCCGCGCGTCCGCGCCGTTGTCCGGCGCGAACCCAAGAGCCGGCGCCGGAGCCGGATCCTGGAGCGGGCGGATCGCCCTGGTGGCGGCCTCGCCCCCGAGCTGGAGCCTGCTCAGCGCGCGGCCCTGGAACGCATCCAGATCGCGCTGGGCCGCAGGGAGCCGGAGGTCTTTCTCCTGCACGGCGTCACCGGCAGTGGAAAGACGGAGGTCTACCTGGCGCTCCTGGAACGCGTCTTGAATGACGGGGGACAGGGGCTTGCCCTGGTCCCGGAGATCGCGCTCACTCCGCAGACCGTGGAGCGATTTGCCGCTCGATTTCCGGGACGGCTGGCGGTCCTCCACAGCAGTCTGACCGAAGCCGAACGAGCCGCCGAGTGGTGGCGGATCCGAAGAGGTGAGGCCGACCTGGTGATCGGGCCCCGGTCGGCGGTGTTTGCCCCGCTACCGAGGCTCCGGTTGATCGTCATCGACGAGGAGGAGGCTTCCGCCTTCAAGCAGGATCGGATGCCGCGCTACCACGCACCGACGGTTGCCCGTGAGCTGGCCCGCAAGGTACAGGCTGTGCTGGTGCTCGGGAGCGCGACCCCCAGTGTCGCGACCTATGCCCGGGCGCTGGCCGGAAAGGACCGGCTCCTGGAATTGCCTCACCGGGTCATGGGTCGTCCGCTCCCACCCGTGACCATCGTCGACATGCGCACGGAGCTCCAGGCTGCTCGCTTCAGTCCCATCAGTAAGGCGCTTCACGAGGCAGTGGCGGCCGCTCTGGAGCGCCGGGAGCAGGCTATCTTGTTTCTCAACCGGCGCGGGCTGGCCACTTTCGTCATCTGCCGGGATTGCGGCCAGGTCCGCCAGTGCCCCCACTGCAGCGTCGCCTTCGTCTATCACGCGGCGCTCAACCGGTTGCAGTGTCACTACTGCGGGACCCAGGAAGCCCTTCCGCTGAAATGTCCCAACTGCGGCAGCCGCTATATCAAGAGCTTTGGCGTCGGCACGGAGCGGATCGAGCAAGAGGTCACCACCACGTTCCCCGGCGCGCGAGTCCTCCGGCTAGACCGCGACGTGATGAAGGGTCGGGACGCCGCCGACCAGGTCTTCGAGCAGATGCTGCGGGGTGAGGCGGACATCCTGGTCGGCACGCAGCTGGTGGCCTAGGGATACGACCTGCCGGCGGTGACCGTGGTCGGAGTGGTCAATGCCGATACCAGCCTTCACTTCCCGGACTACCGAGCGTCGGAACGCACCTTCAGCCTGCTCACCCAGGTCGCCGGCCGGGCAGGCCGTGGGTCGCAACCGGCCGAGGTCTTCATCCAGACCTACACGCCCGAGCACCCGGCCGTGCGTCACGCCCGCTACCACGACTATCGCGGCTTCTTCCGCGAAGAGCTGGAGCTGCGACGCGCCTACCGTTTTCCGCCCTTTAGTGAGTTGATCATGGCGACCTACGCGCATCGCGATGAGGCCAAGGCGCAGCGCGAAGCGCAGGCGTTCGTCGAACACCTGTCTGCTACAATCGGCCTGCTCAAATTGGGCGACATCGAGGTGCTCGGACCCTCGCCTGCCTTCCTCTACCGGCTCAAGGACGAGTTTCGGATGGAAGTCACGATCCGGGGCTTGGCCCTCCATCGCATCGCCGACCGCCTGCCCGGCGGTCGCGGCTGGAGCCTCGACGTCGATCCGATGTGAGCGGCAAAGCCATGGCTGTCCTCCCCATCCTCACCCAGGAAGCGCCGATCCTTCGCCAGAAGGCGAAGCGGGTCGCGCGCGTCGACGACAGCGTCCGCAAGCTGATCGACGACATGGTCGACACCATGGTGGCCGCGCCCGGTGTCGGCCTGGCCGCGCCCCAGGTGGGCGTCGGGCTGCGGGTGCTGGTGATCAAGACCGACGAGAACCTGCACGCGCTGGTCAATCCCGAGATGGTCAAGGGGGAGGGAGAGCAGATCGGTCCTGAGGGCTGCCTGTCGGTGCCTGGCTACGTCGGCGAGGTGAAGCGATTCCTGCGGGTGGTCGCCCGCGGCCTCAACCGCCATGGCAAGACGGTCAAGGTCAAGGGCGATGGGCTGCTGGCGCGCGCCATCCAGCACGAGATCGACCACCTCGACGGGATTTTATTCACCGACCGCCTGACCAGCCTCGACACGCTACGCAAGGTCGAGCCAGAGGAGCAGGAGCAGAAAGCCGAACTCGTCGGAGTCTAGGTCCCGTGCGGATCGTCTTCGCCGGAACCGCGGCCTTCGCAGCGCCGACGCTACGCCACCTGGTCGAGGCTGGGCATGAGATTCCCCTGGTGGTGACCCAACCCGACCGACCCGCGGGTCGTGGACTCAAATTGCTCGAGTCTCCCATCAAGCGACAGGCGATGGAGGCAGGCCTCCCGATCTTCCAGCCCGAACGCATCCGTGAACCCGAAGCCATCCGTCGAATTACGGAGCTTTCCCCCGATGCCCTTGTGGTGGTCGCCTATGGGCAGATCGTTCCGCAGTCCCTGCTCGACGCTCCGCGTCTCGGCGCGATCAACCTACGTGCCTCGCTGCTGCCCCGGCACCGCGGTCCGGCGCCGATCGCGTGGGCGATCCTCTCAGGCGACAGCGAGACTGGCGTGACAGTGATCCAGATGGATGCGGGTGTCGATACGGGGCCGATGCTTGCCCAGGAGCGAGTTCCAATCCGCTGGGATGAGACGGCGCCAATGCTCGAAGAAAAGCTGAGTGAGATCGGAGCCCGCGTCCTGTTGCGGACACTCGAACAGTTGGAAAGGGGTGAGGTGACGCCTGTGCCTCAGCCCAACGAGGGCGCGACCCACGCCCCGCGCCTCAAATCCGAAGATGGAAGGCTGAGCAATGAGATGTCTGCGACCGAGATCGACCGCCGGGTTCGCGCTCTGACTCCCGCGCCCGGATGCTGGATCAACCTGCGTGGGCGCGAGGTCAAGGTGTTGCGCGGTCACATCGATGGGGATCAGGCGCATGGGATTTCGTTGGCCACGAAGGACGCCAGTTACGTCATCGACGAGATCCAACCACCGGGTGGACGTCCGATGTCCGCCGCGGCCTGGGAGCGCGGCCTTCGATGAGCCCCCAGCGCAAGGCTCGGGAGGGCGAGAACATCATTGCGACCAATCGCGCCGCCTACCACAACTACTTCGTGGTCGAGACCATCGAGGCGGGCATGGAGCTGAGAGGCACCGAGATCAAGTCGCTGCGCGACGGCGGGGCGAACCTCCGCGAGGGCTTCATCCGGATCAATGGGGGAGAGGCGTGGCTGGTGAATGTCCACATCAGCCCGTATGAGCAGGGCAACGTCAACAATCACGACCCGAGGCGCGAGCGGAAGCTTCTCCTGCATCGCGCGGAGATCATCGCCATGGGCACGAAGATCAAACAGAAAGGTCTGACGCTGGTCCCGCTGCGCATGTACTGGAAGCGCAACCACGCCAAGCTAGAAATCGGGTTGGTCAAAGGGAAACGGCTTTACGACAAGCGAGAAGCGATCGCCGCGCGCGATGCCCGTCGAGAGATCGATCGAGCTGTGAAGACACGCGCCTGAGGACACCGTGAAGACAAAACGAGGTTTCGCGCCGGCCGACCGGTGGAGGCGGCGAGAATCGAACTCGCGTCCGAAGCAGCGTCCCGCAAGACCTCTACGAGCGTAGTCCCGGATTTGAATCTCGCCTATCGGGCTCCCGTGGGACCGGATCCCTCAAGACCAGTCGCGGTGGGAAGTCCCCCCGGCGGCCGCGACGCCCGCCGGAAGCGAGTCAGCTAGATTTCCGCCGGACGCCGCTCCTGCTGACCCGGAGCGAGCCGGCGCCAGGGACGAATCCCCGGATGACTTCGCTACTTACGCAGCGAGAGCCAGTTCGCGATTGGCGTTTATAGCCTTGCCGCTTTTACGTGCTCGGCGACACGGCTCGCCATCTTGCAGACCACTACCCCGTCGAGACCTGGCGCCCCCACCGGTCGGTCGGCACCTGGCTCTTTGAGGAGCACATGTATTCTACCGCTGCCCCGGCATCCCCAAACCCGCAGCGGTACCCGGCAATTGCTAGCTGAATGGCGTCAGTAGCCCGCAAATGCTAGATTATCCGTCAAGATCAATGGCATCGTACCGCCTGGGCCAGGCCGCCGAGCTCCTCGGGGTGAGTGTCGATACCGTCCGGCGTCTGGCCGATAGCGGCCGGCTCCAGACACGGCGGACTGCCGGCGGACAACGGCTTATCGACGGGGCCGACCTGGCCCGACTTGCAAGCGCCCCTCGCGATCAACCGCCTGCCGAGCCAATCCTCGGCCAGTCGGCTCGCAACCGCTTTCCAGGCATCGTGACCCGCGTGGTCAAGGACCGGGTGGCGGCGCAGGTGGAGGTCCAGGCGGGACCGCACCGCCTTGTCTCGCTGATGACCCGCGAGGCTGCCGACGAGCTCGGCCTCGCTCCCGGCGTGCGGGCGGTAGCAGTGGTGAAGGCCACCAATGTCATCGTCGAAGTACCGGAGCAGCCGGCTGGGGAGGAATGAAGCGACCAATCCCATTACTGGTGGCGGTCGCGCTGACCGCAACCGCTTGCGGCGGCACAACGCAGCCCGCGGGCGCAGTGAGCGGCTCGGTCACGGTGCTGGCTGCCGCCTCGCTGAGCTCGGCATTTAAGGACCTGGGGGGCCAATTCGAGACGGACCATTCCTCGGTCAAGGTCGACCTGAGCTTCGGCGGGTCATCAAGCCTGGTCGCGCAGGTCAAACAGGGTGCGCCGGGCGACGTCTTTGCCTCGGCGGACCAACCCAATATGCAAGCGTTGCAGGACGCCAGTCTGGTTGGCACCGCCCAGGTTTTCGCACGGAACCGGCTCGAGATCGTGGTCGGCGCGGGCAACCCTAAAGGCATCGCCAGCCTTGGTGATCTCGCCAGACCCGGACTGATCGTCGTCCTCTGCGCCCCTTCGGTCCCGTGCGGCCGGTACACGCTGCAGGCATTTACGAAGGCCGGGCAGACGGTGAAACCGGCGAGCCAGGAGACCGACGTCAAGGCGGTGGTCAGCAAGGTCAGTCTGGGCGAGGCGGACGCCGGCGTCGTGTATGTCACCGACGTCAAGGCGGGAGGGAGCAAGGTGCAGGGCGTGGACATTCCGGACGCCCAGAACGTGGTCGCACGCTACCCGATCGCCCTGCTGACCGAATCGAAAAACGGAAGCGCCGCCAAGGCATTCATCGAGTTCGTGCTCTCCCCGCAGGGTCAGGGAATTCTTCAGAGGTACGGCTTCCTGAGTCCATGAGGCGTGCCGGCGACCGCGTCCCGATCCCGCTCGCCGTGCTGGCGGCGTTGGGCGCGGCGTTCTTCATCCTGCCGCTGGTCGGCCTGCTCGCCCGAGCTCCCTGGCCCACCGCCTGGAGCGAGTTGACCTCGAGCGAGGCGCTGACGGCATTGCGGCTGTCCATCGTCTGTTCCCTGGCGTCGACGGCCGTCGCGCTCGTGCTCGGCTTCCCACTCGCCTGGGTCTATGCCCGGGCGGCTTTTCCCGGCCGCAACCTGCTCAGGGCACTGACCACTCTCCCGATGGTGCTTCCTCCCGTGGTTGGTGGTGTCGCCTTGCTATTCGCGCTCGGCCGCCGCGGACTCGTCGGGCAGTGGCTCGACCAGCTCTTCGGCGTCCGGCTGCCGTTTACGGTGGCGGGTGTGGTAGTGGCTGAGACCTTCGTCGCCATGCCCTTTCTGATCCTGACCGTTGAGGCCGGTCTTCGTGGCATGGACCGCCGCTTCGAGGATGCGGCCCGCACGCTCGGAGCCAACCGCTGGACGGTGCTGCGCCGGGTCACGCTGCCGATGGTCGCGCCGTCGCTCTTCGCGGGCGCGGTCCTCTGCTGGGCGCGTGCTCTTGGTGAGTTCGGCGCAACCATCACGTTTGCCGGCAACTTCCCGGGCCGGACGCAAACCATGCCGCTGGCCGTCTACGTCGCGCTCGAGACCGGCCGGAGGGCGCGATCGTCCTGAGCCTGGTCATGCTGGCGGTCTCCCTCGTCGTCCTGGTCTCCCTTCGAGATCGCTGGCTGGGTGCCGCGTGACCCTCGAGGCGACCCTGCAGCTCAGCCTCGGCGGGCTCGACATGGACGTTGCCTTGCGGGTGGAACCAGGTGAGGTGGTCGCCGTCCTGGGCCCCAATGGCGCGGGAAAAACGACGCTGCTACG
>VBDY01000165.1 GCA_005882775.1 Chloroflexota bacterium
TAGGCGCGCCCTGACAGAAAGTTCGGCATCCACATCCACCGGGACGGAATCAGGCAGGACGTCAAGCCGGTAGCCAATACCACGGACTGTAGTTACCCGCAACCCGCTTCCGTCCAGCTTCTGTCGTAGCCAGGCAATGTGAACGTCAACGGTCTTAGGTTCGCCGACGAAATGCGGACTCCACGCGGCGGAGAGAATGCGGTCCCGACTCATCGCCTGGCCAGCGTTTTCAACTAGAACACGCAATAACTCGAACTCCCTTGGCGCAAGCTCAAGCTCGGAGCCAGAAACCCGCACGCGACGGGCTCTGATATCGATGGTCAATTTGCCGAGGGGTCGAATCCCCAGAGGTTTTGCCGGCTGGCTGCGAGCCCGAAGCAGACTGCGGAGTTGAGCTACCACCAGGCGGATTGGCGCCTCAGGCGGCAACCAGGCGTCCGCGCCGAGGTCAAGGCAGGTTGCCGCGTCTGCCTCGCAGCCACCGACCACAAGGAGGGGGCTTGCCGTGACCCGCCGAACCACCGCTGTGATATCGACCGGATCGGCACTCCACCCGATAACGCCGTCGGCAGTGCGCTCCTGTAATAGGCCACCAGCATGCCTATGCCAGCGGAGCTCAAAGCCAAGCTGCCCGAGCTCCTGCCGCAACTCGGCCGCATTGCGGACCGGTGGGCCCAGCAAGACGACTCTGACGAGGGGCACGTCAGTACTTGGAAACGTTGAGCTCTTCCACCCGCCCGGTGACCTGAAAAACCACCCGCTCGCAGATGTTGGTGGCACGATCGGCGATCCGCTCAAGGTTGTGAGTCACCCAGAGCAGGTACGTACCTTCGGAGACCAGATGGCGATCCCCCGCCATTGCGGACAGCATCTCACCATAGGCACGGTCGTAGAGTGCATCAACCTCGTCGTCTTCCGCACACAGGACGCGAGCGGCATCCGCATCCTTGCGAATGTAAGCGCTGAGTGTGCGCCCCACCATGTCCTGGACCTGGACACCCATAGCGGAAATAACAGACGGAATATTCATTGTTGGCGATGGCCCGAGCATCAGTGCTACCTTGGCGATGCCCTCGGCATGATCCCCGATGCGCTCGAGGTCCGCCAGGACGTATAACCCAGCCACAAGGGCGCGGACTTCCATCGAGTCCGTGGTTGCGGCGAGTCGCAAACTGGCTTGCGATTCGAGGTCATAGCGCAGACGGTTAATCTCGACGTCCGAGCGGACAACACGATCAGCAAGCGCAAGGTCGTGGGCACTCAACGCGGTTAGGGAATCGGCAAGCGCCGTCTGTACGCGATCTCCGAGGCCGCGGATCCCGAGCTCCATCAGTGAATATGTTAGAGCCTGCTGCCCTTAACGACGCCTTAACCCATCGCCGATTATGCTCGGCTCGGAGGTGATGAAAACTGCGGCTGAGTATTGTTCCCCAAGAGCGACGGTTCTACGTGCTGTTCAAGAAGCAAGGTGAACTGGTAAGCGAATCCCTTGCCCAACTCCGCAACGGCTTGCTCGAAGGCCAAAGCCGGCATCCCCGACTAAGGGAGCTGGAGCACGAGTGCGACGACGTGACCCATGAAATTTACCAGTTGATCAACCACACGTTCGTGACGCCGTTGGAGCGAGAAGACATCTACCAGCTTGCTTCGTCGCTTGACGAAGTTGTCGATCTCGCGGAGGAGGTCTCGGACAAGATCGACCTGTATCACGTTACGGTCATCTCACAATGGGCGAGATCTATGGGCGAAGCGCTGGCCAAGGCCGGCATCGAAGTTGCTCGCGCGCTGGATGGACTCGAAGGCTTCCGCGAAATGGAGCCACACCGGCTGGAGGTTCACCGCCTCGAAAACGAGGGGGACCGGATTACCCGAGAGGCGCTCGCGCAACTGTTCACCAACGGCGCCAGCGCGAATGACCTGGTCAAGTGGAAGGACATATACGACCTGCTCGAATTGACCATGGACCAGTGTGAGCACGTCGCCAACCTGCTCGAAGCGATCTCGATCAAGAATGCCTGAGGCTCTCCTGATCGTGACCATCCTGGTCGCCGTCGCCTTTGATTTCACCAACGGATTTCATGACACCGCCAACGCTATCGCGACTTCGGTGTCAACGCGGGCAATGAGCCCCCATCAGGCGGTTCTGCTCTCGGCTGTACTCAACCTGGCCGGCGCCATCGTCACTGTTGTCTTCTTCCAGGCGAAGGTGTCGAACACCATCAGCAAGATCCTGCCGTTCAAAGCCGGGCTGGTAGTGATTATCGCCGCGCTGATTGGTGCCATAACGTGGAACCTCATCACCTGGTACCTGGGTCTGCCGAGCAGCTCTACCCATGCACTCGTCGGCGGACTGGTCGGAGCCGGCATTGCTGCCGCCCACGGCCTTCACGGGGTGCAGGCAGGGGAATTCTGGAAGGTCGTCCTGTCGTTGGTGATATCCCCGCCTATCGGCTTCATCGTTGCCGGTGTCTTCATGGTCCTGTTGCTTCTCGCTGTCTACCGATTCCGCCCCGGTCCGCTCAACCGGACATTTCGAAGTCTCCAGGTTCTGACTGCGGCCCTGGTGTCCTACTCGCACGGCGCGAATGACGCGCAGAAGACGATGGCGGCCATCACGCTGGCATTGGTCGCGACCGGCAAGATCCCGAAGTTCCAGGTTCCCGTGTGGGTCGTTCTCCTCTCGGCGTCCGCTATTGCATTTGGCACCTACGCCGGCGGCTGGCGGATCATCCGAACGTTGGGGTGGCGGATCTACAAGCTGGACCCGGCGACGGGGATGGCGGCGCAACTCACTGGAGCCGCCGTCATCCAGGTGGCGACACAGTTCGGCCTCCCCGTCAGTACCACCCACGTCATCACCGGCACGGTGATGGGAGCCGGCGCGTCTCAGCGGCTCTCAGCGCTGCGCTGGGGCGTGGGCGCAAACATCCTGACCGCGTGGGTGTTTACCATCCCGGCCGCGGCCGTGACCGCATGGGTTGCCTACGCCGTGCTACACACGGCCGGTCTGTCCGGCTAGGCCTAGGGCGCCGGCAGGTAATCGGCGCCGGTGACGGTGCCGCCTTTCTCCTCGAGAACCCAGGTGGCGCCCTTGGCCATGTCATCCCTGCGTGAGGGAGGAATGATCCCCGACCTGGCAAGGTGCTCGACCGTCTCCTGCATCACGTCCCCGTGGGTGCAGAGGACAACGTTATGGCCGGCCAGCTGTTTGACGAGCCGCAGCACAGAGTCAACGCCGGCGCCCTCAGCCAGTTGGTCGGATGTCTCCACCTTGAGCCCGCGAGCCTCGGCGAGCGGCCTGACCGTGTCGATGCAACGAATGTAAGGGCTGGAAAGAATCCGTTCGATCTTTGCCTTCTTGAGGGTTTGGACAAGCCCTTGCGCCTGCCGCCGGCCGGGCGTGCTGAGCGGTCGCAGGCGATCGTCGCCCCGCCATTCGTCGCGCTCGCCCGCCTTGGCGTGGCGGACCAGGTACACGCTCACTAGGCCCTCAGCCGGCGGCTTTGAGCTCTACAGCGCGTAACAAGGCCCGGTCCCGCCCGTAGCTGAGCAGGTCAAACGCCTCACCGACGGTCACCCAGCGGAGCTCGTCTACCTCACCACCGGGGCGGAAGCGACCCCCGACCGGTTCCATCACCCAGTAGCAGACAACCTTGTCGCGTCCTCGCCTGTCGGCGTACGCGGTGCAGCCCAGGGGGCGGACGAGGCGGCATCGCATCCCGGTCTCCTCGGCGACCTCACGCAGGGCGGCTTGCTCGAGGGTCTCTCCCGTCGCGATCTTGCCTTTGGGAAAGGACCAGTCATCGTAGGAGGGTCGGTGGATGACGGCGACCCGGGCGGGTCCTCGATTGCCGTTTCGGAAGATGATCCCGCCGGCGGCGCGTACCAGCTTGGCCTCGTCAACGTTCAAGATCTTTGCTGCCATTGACACCCCTTGCGTCGTTTGTTGCTGGGACGGCGTGACTTGACTCTGGTTTGCGACTATATCATCCATCTTCTCAGGCGCTTGCGGTCAAGCAATTTCCATTTCTCGGTCCACTCGCTTCGGATCTGGCGCGCACTGAATTGCTCGATCGCCGCGAGCTCGCCCGCGGCAAAGGCGGCTCGACCGGTCCCGGCCTCGCGTAACCAGGCCTGCGCGTTGACACTGTCCTGGTGGTCGCCCAGAACGCCCTGCAGATCGGCGGCGGCCCTGGCGAAGGCGGCAGACTTCTGGCCGCCGATCGGCCGGGCGGCTTCCGCCGCGTAGCGCGCACGCTTGGCCAGGATCCGGACCCGGTGCAGGTCGGCGTCCCCCGGCTCATCGGGCAAGGCCTTGACCGCGGAGCGCAACTTCCTCCAGTCGCGTCGCACCAGCTGCGGGACGACCTGTGTCCCCGGCTGGGCTGCCTCGGGTAGGAAGGCTGGAGTTCGACTCCCTTCGATCAGCTTCTCGAGCAGGTTGATGTAACGGTCAGAGCGCATGTCGAGCGCCAGCCGGGCCCGCACCTCCTCGCTCTCGGCGGTCAGCTGCCGTGCGAGCTCACCGACGACCGGCCGGTCGGGAGCGGGCACCTCTGCCAATCTCGACCGCACCCGGGCCGCCATCACCTGGCGGTCGCGCACCGCGCCAAGCTGGTCAGCCAGCCAGCGCAGCTCCTCGCGCAGGGGGTCAGACCACTCCCTCTGCAGCACGGATCGAAAGCTGCGCAGCTGGGAGCGTAGGCGACGGGTCGCGACCCGAGCTCGATGCACGTCCTCCGGGTCGTCACCCAACCGGACCGCGGGGTCGTGACGCATCAAGGTCGCGACCGACTCGGCGATGGCGTTCCGGACGATTTCACTGGTCAGCGCGTTAGGCCCCAACTCGATGGTGGTGACCTCCGGTGGACCAGCGGCCCGAGGTCCCAGCGCGCGAAGGTGCTTGGGGGTGGGGTCGACGTCGCCGGCTCCGGCCGCCTTCAGCATGGCCAGCACCGGCTCGATCAGGATGTCCGCTCCCGGTTCGCGAAGCTCCACCTCGACCTCGCGAAAACGATTCGCGACCCGCAGCCCCTGGATGACTGAGACGTCGTCGTCCACCACCTCGGCCTGCAGGTCGCCGGCGGCATTTTTCAGCTGCACGGTCTTGCGCATGGTGGACAGAGTGGCGACGGGGACCAGCGATGAGCGGCGGACATACGCCTGGACGAGCGCGGTCGCCGCCTCCGGGGGACGACTTCCATCGCCAGGAAACTCCAGCTCGCGACGGACAAGGGCGGGGCCGTCCGACGGTTGGGGGAGCTTGAGGGTCCAGCCCTGCCGCTGCCGGAATCGAAGGCTGCACCCCCACCGAGCCAACCGCAGGTCAGGGGTGTCGTAGTAAACGGTCTCCAAACGGGTCTCCTGGGTGGGCGCCGCCACCACCCCCTCGGCGATGCGATCAAGTGGGGGCAGCTCGAAACCCGGGGTCACCCCCAGCTTGATCTCGCGCTCAAGCATCGGCGGCAGACTGGCCGGATCGCGCCCGCGCCACAGCGAGCTCCTGGAACACGTGCTGGGCGTTGATCCCTCGCTGGCTCGGGATGCGAGTCCAGGAGCCGTCCGACTTGAGCTCCCAGGCCTGGGTATCGTCGCTCAGCTCGACCTGAAGAATCTCCGCAAGACGATCCTGAAGCGGGGCGTGCTCGATGGGGACCATAGCCTCGACCCGGCGGTCCAGGTTGCGCGGCATCAGGTCGGAAGAGCCCAGGTAGTACTCGACGCCGTCATGTTCGGGCCCGAACCGAAAGATCCGGGAGTGTTCCAGGAAGCGGCCGACGATGGACCTCACCCGAATCCGCTCCGAGAGTCCGGGCACACCGGGCCGCAGGCAGCACATGCCGCGGACGATCAGGTCGATCTCCGCTCCCGCCTGCGAGGCCTCGTAGAGTGCATCGACAATCTCCGGGTCAACCAGACTGTTCACCTTGAGAATGATCCGACCACCCGGCTTGCCCCCCTGCCGGATCAGCCTGATGACACTGGAACGCAGACCGACGGGCGCGACCAGCAGCTTGCCGAAGCGGCGTTGCCGGCTGTATCCGGTGAGGAAGTTGAACAGCTCTGAGACGTCGGTGCCGAGCTTGGGGTCTGCCGATAGCAACCCCACGTCTTCGTAGATCTGGGCGGTCTTCGGATTGTAGTTGCCGGTCCCGATATGGACATAGCGCCGGATCACTCCGTCCTCGTTGCGCACGACGAGGGTCACCTTGGCGTGCGTCTTGAGACCGACCACGCCGTAGGCGACATGCACCCCGGCCTGCTCCAGCGCCTGCGCCCAGGCGATGTTTGCCTGCTCATCCCCTCGAGCCTTGAGCTCGACCAGCGCCACCACCTGCTTGCCCGCCTCGGCGGCACGAATCAGCGACTTGACGATGGGGCTGGCCGGGCCCGAGGTCCGGTACAGGGTCTGCTTGATGGCGAGCACCCCGCCGTCCAGCGCCGCCTGGTCGATGAAGGCCTCCACCGAGGTGGCGAACGAATCGTAGGGATGGTGGACCAGGATATCGCCCTGACGCAGGACCCGGAACAGGTCGGGCGGCTCCTTGCCGGCGCCCTGGAGCCGGCGCTGGGTGACAGGATTCCACGGCTCGTCCTTTAGGTCGGGGCGGTCCAGCCCATATAGCGCCCACAACGCGGACAGGTCCAGGAGGCCGTCGGTCTTGTAGACATCCGTGGGTTCGAGCTCGAGCTCGCGCATCAGAAGGCCCAATACCTCATCCGTCATGGTCGCCTCCACCTCGAGCCGCACGACCGCGGCCTTTCGCTGCAGGCGCCGGAGCTCAGACTGGATGGTGGCCAGCAGGTCGGCTGCCTCCTCGTCGACCAGCTCCAGGTCTGCGTCGCGAGTGACGCGAAACGCGTGATGGCTGACCACGTCCATGCCGGGGAAGAGCGCCTGCAGGTGGAGCGCGATCACCTGCTCGAGGGTGATGAACCGATGACCGTCCGGCAACGCCACGAAGCGGGGCAAGAGCGGCGGCACCTTCACCCGGGCGAAGCGAAGCTGACGCCGCGGGGCGTCCCTGACCATCACGGCCAGGTTCAGAGATAGGTTCGAGATGTAGGGAAACGGATGAGCCGGGTCGACGGCAAGCGGGGTGAGCACCGGAAATATCCGGTCCCGGAAGACGCCGGCGACATAACCGCGGTCGGTTTCATCGAGCTCATCGGTGCGCACCAGGCAAATCCGAGCGTTTTTGAGCCCGGGGGCGATCTCCTGGTTGATCAACGAGGCCGCCCGAGTCACGACTGCCTCAACCCCGGTGCGGATGGCGAGCAGCTGTTCGGTCGGGGTCAGCCCGTCAGGTGATACCGGGGGGTGGGCCGCCAGCAGCTGTTCCTTGAGGCCCGCGACTCGAACCTGGAAAAACTGGTCGAGTACCTCGCCCAGGATGGCGAGGAAGCGCACCCGTTCGAGGAGCGGGAGCAGCGGATCCTCGGCCAGAGCCAGCACCCGCCGCGTGAATTCGATCTGGGAGAGCTCGCGATTCAGGTACCGGGAGGCAACCGAACTGATGTATGGCGCTTGCGCGACCTGAACCTGCGCCTCCACCCCGGTAAGTATATGAGGGCACCTGTTTAAGGCGAGGTTAAAGACCTGGAGCGGGTGACGAGACTCGAACTCGCGACTTCAACCTTGGGAAGGTTGCACTCTACCAACTGAGTTACACCCGCAGGCAAGCGGAATTCTAGCATCGCTTTTTCGCACGCACGGGGGCGCGCAGGCCGTCTTCGCATAGTGGCCAAATCACACTGATCAGCTCAGCCATCCGGGCCGCGGTTCGGGTCACCGCGGCGGGATCGAACACCTCTATCGCGTACGTCTCATAGAGCCGGACCCAGCCCCGGTCCCATGGCTCCAGGTCCAGGTTTCCGCCGAGCCGCGCCTTGATCATCAACATTCTGCGGCTGAGTGCTCGGGCAATCCGCTCGTTCACCGCTGGACTCGACTCCAGGTGCAGGCCGAGCTCGAGGCGGCCGGTATTCGCGTGCCACCACGCTTCGAAGTGAATCCTGGGGTCGCCCAGGTACCACTGCGCCTGGCTGGAGCGAACCCGTTGCTTCATGTCGCGAAGTCGCGGTGGCAGAGCCTGTTTCACGGGCGCGGGCAGGGCTCTGAAAAACCCGGCCGTACGTATGAAGCGGCGGCCGGCCTGAGCTCTAATGCGTGGGAACCGTGGGAGCCGTCGCACCTCCGTCGACGGCCGCCTGCACCATGGCCGTGTAGCGATCGGCGAGCTCACCCGCCCGCTTCCCATCCTCCACGCTGACGATGATGTGGTAGCGGGGCAGATCGGGGTCAGGCAGGACCAGCACCCAGCCGCCGTCGACAAAGACCTTCATCCCGTCCGCCAGGTCGACCGTCTCATCCCGGTGCATCTCGACCATGGTTCGCATCACCCGGCCCTTGAGCGCCCAGGGACAGTTCTGCAACCGGTGCTCGTAAGCCACCCTCGGGATCTCGGCCCGGATCGCGGAGACGGCCCGGCCGTCGCGGGCGAGCAGCTCGAGCACCTTGATCAGGGCGAAGATGCCGTCGAACGCCAGCTGGTGCTCGGGAAACACGTACGCACCGTTGCCATCTGACGCCAGCACCGCCTGGTGCTGCTGGGCGGCCCGCAGCAGCGGCGACGGCTCTGCCTTGCTCGATACGAACGGCGCCCCCAGAATTCCTGCGATCCGGGCGATCGATTGGGGCACGGTCGCGGGAGCCACCAGCACCCCAGGTCGCGCCTTCAGGGCAAGCAAGCTCATCAGCGCGAACGCCTCGTGATGGTCGAGCACCTCACCCTTCTCATCGATCAGGTAGAGCCGCTCGGATCCGTAATCGATATAAGCGCCCAGCCGGCACCCGAGCGTCCTCGTGATCAACGCCGCCTGGCGCCGAGCCTCCGCAAACCCTTCCGTGCTTTTAGGTTGGTAGGTTTCGTCGAATCCGGCATTCAGCGGGATGGCCTCTATGTTGAGCTCCTTGAAGAGCCGGGGAAGAACCAGCGAGGCACTCCCGTGGTCGAAGTCGACCAGCACCTTGAGCTGCGAGCGGCGGAGGGTCTCGATATCGATCCGCTCCAGCAGGCCGTCGATATAGGAATCGATGGCATCGCGGGGATAGGTGATGTCACCCATCTCGTAGGAATGGACCCGGCGGATGTCCTCGCGGAAGAACACGTTCTCTAGCTTGCGTTCGGCCTTCTTGTCCAGGATGACCCCATGGTCGTCGAACATGCGGATGTCCGCGGAGCGGCTGTCGAGCGGGGACATCTGGACGTGAAAGGCGCCCGCGATCGGGTGCTTGCACGAGTAGTACTGGGTCACCGGGATAGGTAGCTCGCTCAGGTCGATGATGGCGGCGCCCGCCGACATCATCCCCGAAACCATTGCCCGCTTGATCATGCGCGAGGGTCGCTGCCCGTCGCGCGCGCCGGCGATCGACGATCCCTTGGGGAAGAGCGCGGCGAATGATGCGCCCAGCCGGGCGCAGTATTCAGGCGTGAGCTCGACGTTCACCAGCCCTGTCAGGCCGTATGACGAGAAGAGACCCCGCTTGTAGTGGCCGGCCCAGATGATGCTCTCGTGCACTGTCGAGCCGGGCTCGATCTCTTTGTCCGGCCAGATCTTCACCCCGGCATCGATGGTGCTGCCCTCGCCGACCCGGACCTCGTCACCGATGACAGCGCCCTCCTCGAGCAGGCAGTTGTTTTTGATGGTCACGTGGCGGCAGACGATCGCCTGCCTCAGCCTCGAGTTCTCGCCGACGTAGGAGTAGGTCCAGATGATCGAGTTGCTGATCTTTGTGTTCTCATCGACCACGGAGAAGTTCCCAACGCACACCGGCCCATTGAGGAACACGCCTGCCTTGATCTTCGACTCCTGGCCGATGTACGCCGGCCCCACCACCCGTACGCCCAGGCCCCACTCCACGTTCTCGCCCACCCAGACGTCGCCCTCCCGCCGCTCGCCATCGATCTCAACATCGACCCTACCGCTGAGAGCGTCCCAGTTAGCCTGGTAATAGGTCTGGATGTTCCCGATGTCGCACCAGTAGCCAGGCGCGAGATAACCAAAGAGCGGCAGCCTGTTCTTGAGCATCTTGGGAAAGACGTCGGCGCTCCAGTCGACCACGGCCGCCGGCGGTAGCAGGTCGAGCACGGTCGGCTCCAGCACGTAGATGCCGGTGTTGACCTGGTCCGAGAAAACCTCCCCCCAGGACGGTTTCTCCAGGAATCGCTTTATGGTTCCGTCCGGGTTCGTGATCACCACCCCGAACTCCAGCGGGTTCGCCACCGAGGTCAGCACGATCGTCGCCGCCGCCTTCCTTTCCTGGTGATACTGCATCGCCCTGGTCAGGTCGATGTCGGTCAGGGCATCGCCGCTGATGACGATGAACGGCTCGTCGAGATATTGCTGGGCGTTCTTGACGCTGCCGGCCGTCCCCAGGGGCGCATCCTCCACGACATAGGTGATCTCCATGCCGAAGTCTGACCCGTCGCCGAAATAATCGCGGATGGAGGACCCCAGGTACTGGAGGGTGACGACCACCTCGGTGATGCCGTGCTGCCGCAGCAAGCGGAGAATGTGTTCCATTACGGGCTTGCCCACCACGGGTACGAGCGGCTTCGGAAGCCCGCTGGTCAGCGGCCGTAGCCGCGAGCCCTCGCCGCCGGCCATGACGACGGCTTTCATCGGGTCACCCGGATGGGACCGCCGGTTTCATGCTGCTAGGCGGCTGAGCCCTCTCGCGCCAGGGTCTCGATCCGCTCTCGCAGGAATGCCGCTGAGTCCTCGGGCTTGACCACGTTGATCCACATGCCGGTTCCCAGCTCGAAACCGGCAGCGATGCTCAGCTTGGGAATGATCTCAAGGTGCCAGTGGTACTCGTGCGCGTAATCGCCCTTGAGCGGGGCGCTGTGGATGAAGTAGTTGAAGGGAGGGTCGTTGAGCCCCCGGTACAAGCCCTGGAGCGTGGCCTGGAGCACCTCGGCAAAGGCGCCCTTATCAGCCTGCTCGTCGAGGTCGCCGAAAGAGGCCGCGTGGCGTTTGGGCACGATCCAGGTCTCGAACGGTGTGCGCGCCGCGAACGGGGCGAATACGACAAACCCTTCGTTCTCCATGATGATGCGCACGCCGGCCCGGGTCTCCTCCTCGATCGTCCGGCAGAACACGCACGCCCCATGCTCAGCCTGGAAACGGGTGGCCCCCGCCAGCTCTTCATGGAAATTGGGCGGGACCAGGCTGATCGCATAGAGCTGCGAGTGCGGGTGCTCCAGGGAGGCGCCCGCAGGCCGGCCGTGGTTGTAGAGGATCAGGACATATTCGAGCACGGGGTTGCGCTGGTGGACTCGATACCGGTCGACGTAAGACTGCACGATCTCCTCCACCTGGGACCGCGGCAGCAGGGGCGTGGGAGCCCGGTGGTCGGGACTGCTGATCAGGACTTCGCATGTCCCGATCGCATCCCGCTGCCAGAAACCCCCGTCGCGCCGCTCCTGGCCCTCGGGCGACAGCTTGAAGGCGGCGTAAAGGTTGGGCACCACCCGGATCGACCAGCCAGGCGCGTTGGCGGGCGTGCCGGTGGTTCGGTATGCCAGCACCTCAGGCGGCGTCATCTCCTCGTGGCCGGGGCAGAACGGACAGACATCGCGCGCCGCGACTGTCTCCCTGGCGGCCTGGGTGAAGGAGTCCGGCCGGCGGGCGCGCTCGGTTGCCACGGCCACCCAGCGGCCGGTGATCAGATCCTGACGTAACTGTGGCAAGCCGGCAACTCCTCTCGATGACAACGCCGGTGATGAGTGCTTCATTATCGCAACCCGGATCACCGGGTAGGCTTGCTCTGGATGAAGGATCTCCGCACGTTTTCCATCGTCGCGGCCGACCCTGCCACCGGCGAGTGCGGGGTCGCGGTCGCTTCCAAGTTCCTGTCGGTCGGCGCGGTGGTGCCGTGGGCGCGGGCCGGCGTGGGCGCCGTCGCCACCCAGTCCTTCGCCAACACCGGATACGGCCCCCAGGGCCTGGACCTGCTGGCCGACGGACTGGAACCGGATACAGTGATCCAGCGGCTCACGTCGACCGACGCCGATAAAGACAAGCGCCAGGTCGGCATCGTGGACATGCACGGGGGGTCGGCAACCTACAGTGGCACTGCTTGCTTTCCCTGGTTCGGAGGCCGGACCGCCGAGGGGGTCGCGGTCCAGGGGAACATCCTGGTCAGCGAGAAGACGGTCGAGGACATGCTGGAGGCTTTCCGCAGAACCGGTGGAACGCTGGCCGTCCGGCTCCTCAGCGCGCTCGCCGCCGGGGACCGGGCAGGCGGTGACAGTCGCGGCAAACAGTCGGCCGCCATCCTGGTGGTCAAGCCCGAAGGCGGGTACGGCGGATTCAATGACCGCTACGTAGACCTCCGGGTGGACGATCACGCCAGCCCGGTCGCCGAGCTGCAGCGCGTTTACGAGCTCTGGCGCCTCTATTTCGAAAAGCCGCCTGACGATCAGCTCGTCGCCGTCGACGCCGGCCTGGCGACCGAGCTCCGGGAGGGCCTCCGGCGCCTCGGCTACGATCCCGGGCCAGGAACCGCCTGGGACGGTCAGGCTCGGGCGGCCTTCACGGCGTACTCAGAAAAGGAAAATCTCGAAGAGCGGCTTCGAGCGGACGGGCGCACCGACCGCCAGGTGCTCGCCTATTTCCGAGCGCATTTGAAGCGCCCTTAGCGCTTCGCCGCCCTGCGTCAGGTCAGACGCACGCGCGGATCGAGGACGGCGTAGAGCAGGTCGACGCACATATTCGCGACGACGATGAAGAGGGAGGCGACAATGACGATCCCGATGATGACCGGTAGATTCTGGTCGCTGATCGACTGGACCGCCAGCTGGCCCAGGCCGGGCAGCCCGAACACGTTTTCGGTGACGATCGCGCCGCCAAGCAGCGCACCGAGGTCGATACCGAACTGGGTCACCACCGGGGTGAGCGCGCTGCGCAAGGCGTGGCGGACGATGACTCGGCCCTCCGAGATCCCCTTGCTGCGAGCCGTCCGGATGTAGTCCTCACCCAGGACATCCAGCATGGTGCCGCGGGTCAGGCGCGAGTAGACGGCTGCGGTCACCAGGGCCAGCGCGAACCAGGGCAGGATCAGGTGATCGGCCCAGCCGAGCGGATCGTCCTTCAGGTTGACGTACCCACTGCCGGGAAACAGGTGGAAGCCGGCAGTGTACAGCTTGAAGAAGAAGAAAAAGAGGAAGAACAAGCCGAGCAGGAATGTGGGCATCGAGTAGAAGAAGAGGGCGAAGAATGTGACCAGCCGGTCGGCGATCGTGCGCGGCTTGATGGCGGCCAGCACCCCGGCGCCGACGCCGATCACGAGCCAGATGACGGCGGCACCGAAGGCGAGTGATGCCGTGACCGGGATTCGGCTGCCGAGGAGATCTCGCACCGGGACCGAGCCACGATAGGAGAAGCCGAGGTCACCGTGGACCAGCTTCCAGACCCAGCTACCGTACTGCTCGAGGATCGGCCGGTCGAGGCCGAGGTTGTGCCGGATGGCAAGGATCTCGGAGGCGGTGGCCTGGCGGCCTGCCAGCAGGCGTGCCGGGTCATGCGGAGCGACGAAGAACATCACGAAGACCACCACGCTGATGATCCACAACACCAGCAGCCCGAACAGGACCCGGCGGACGAGGAAGGCACCCACAGGCTCAGGCCTTGAAGAGCCGCGCGTAGCGCGGATCCAATGCGTCCCGGACGCTATCACCCAGCAGGTTGAAGGCGAGCGTTGTGATGAGAAGCGCCCCGCCGGGGAAGAGCATGAACCACCAGGCGACCTTGTAGTACGGGAGCGAGTCGGACAGCATGTTCCCCCATGTTGGAGTGGGCGGCACCACACCGAGGCCGAGGAAGGATAGAGTCGCCTCGAACACGATCGAGGCGGGGATGAGCAGGGTGGCGTAAACGATCAGCGGTGCCACCAGGTTCGGCAGGATATCGACGAAGATGATCCGCAGGTCGCTGGCACCCAGCGAACGCGCCGCTTCGACGAACTCCTTTTCTCGCAACGATAGGGTTTGGCCACGGACGATGCGGCCGACGACCGCCCAGCTGAAGAACGCGATCACGGCGATCGATACCGTCAGGCTGGGGCCGACGAGCGAGACCAGCGCAATCGCGAACAGCAATAGTGGGAAGGACAGGATCACGTCCATGAAGCGAGACAGCGCCGTGTCCACCGCCGTGCCGAAATACCCGGCCAGCATGCCCACGATCCCCCCCGCGAGCACCGCCAGCGCACTGGCCACCACGCCGGCAATAAGCGAGACCCGGGCGCCGTAGACGACCCGTACCAGGACGTCACGGCCGAGGTCATCGGCGCCCAGCAGGAATGTCCGGTTCGGCCCTATCGGCAAGCCGTATGAGTCCTCTCCGATAAAGGGGTAGGTGTCGCCCGGGCCATGCCCGACCAGATGGGCAATCAGGGGGGCGCCGATTGCCACAAGCGTGATCAGGAGGATGACAACCGCCGAGCCGATGGCCACCTTGTCCTGGCGCAGCCGCGCCCAGGCCAGCTGCCAGGGGCTTCGTCCCTGGATCTCCTTGGCGGCTTCACCTTCTTCCCCGAAGGTCGAAGGCTCTGGTGCGCTAAGTGCGCTCTGGGCAGGGTCGATACTGCTGACGCTCACGTCTTCTCCTTGGGGCCGATAGCGCCTTCTACCGCCTCGTGCGAGACCTCGACCGCCGCTTGTCGCTCCGGCTGGGCGATGCCGGCGCGAGCCCGGCTCAACTTCTCGCCCACCTCAACCGGGAAGTGGCACGCCGCAACATGTTCAGCGCGGTCGTCTTTTTTCACCTCCAGGGGCGGGTCGACCTCCGTGCATAGATTCTGCGCTTTTGGACACCGAGGGTGAAAGCGGCAGCCGGACGGCGGATTGATCGGCGACGGGACATCCCCGACCAGGATGATCCGCTCGCGCTGGTCCGCCTGGTCCGGGTCTGGAACCGGGACCGCCGAGAGCAAGGCGTTTGTGTAGGGATGGCGCGGCCGGGCATAGAGCTCACTGACGCTGGCCACCTCAACGATCTTCCCCAGGTACATAACCGCGATCCGATCGCTCACGTGACGGACGACGGATAGGTCGTGGGCGATGAAGATATAGGTCAGTCCGAACTCATCCTGCAGGTCGGTCAGCAGGTTGAGGATCTGCGCCTGGATGGAGACGTCCAGAGCCGACACCGGCTCGTCGGCGATGATCAGCTTCGGCCGCAGCGCCAGGGCGCGGGCGACGCCGATTCGCTGCCGCTGGCCACCCGAGAACTCGGCTGGAAACCGGTTGTAATGCTCGGGATTCAGGCCGACCACCCGCATCAACTCCTGTACCTGATGCTTGCGGTCCTCGCCCCGGCTGATGCCGTGGATGGCGAACGGGTCCCCGATGATCGACCCCACCCGCCGCCTGGGATTCAGCGAGCCGATCGGGTCCTGGAAGATCATCTGGATCCCCTTGCGCAGTGGGCGCATCCTTCGCCGGGAGAGCCGCGAAATGTCGCGCCCGTCGAAAACAACCGTACCGGCCGTGAGGTCGTAAAGGCGGGCGATGCAACGGGCCAGCGTCGATTTGCCGCAGCCGGTCTCCCCCACAATTCCCAGCGTCTCGCCCTTGCGGATCTCGAGGCTGACGCCATCGACGGCATGGACCCGACCGACCTCCCGCCGGAGCAGGCCGGTCCGGATTGGAAAGTACTTGCGCACGTCGTCCACCCGGACCAGCACGTCGCTGTCCTGTGGCGCCGAGCCGGGAGCGACGGCGTGGATCACGAGGCCGGCTCCGCGGTCAGGGCGCGGCCCTTGGCCAGCACCCGAGCTCGCCCCGTCCGGTCGGCCTCGGCGGCGGTCCAGCGGCGTGCGTCAACCTGGCGGTCGAAGCCAACCAGGTCAGGTGGGAGCCAGCATGCGGACTGGTGACCCTCCTCCGTGCCGACATCCAGCAGCGGGGGCTCCTCCCTCAAACAGCGGTCCATCACGAAGGGGCAGCGAGGATGAAAGGGGCAACCAGAGGGGATTCGGATCAGGCTGGGCGGCTGACCGGCGATCGGGTTGAGTCGCTCGCGAGTCCCACCTTTTCCCGGCAGTGAGCCCATCAAACCGCGGGTGTAGGGATGGTGGGCACGGTAGAAGAGGGTCCGCCGGTCGGCTTCCTCCACCGCCCGGCCGGCGTACATGACGATCACCTTGTCGGCGATGTCCGCAACCACGCCCAGGTCGTGCGTAACCATGATGATGGTGGTGCCGAGCTCCTTCTGGAGGCTCTGCATCAGGTCGATGATCTGCGCCTGGACCGTGACATCGAGGGCGGTGGTCGGCTCGTCGGCGATCAGCAGCTTGGGGTTGTTCGCCAGCGCCATCGCGATCATTGCCCGCTGGCGCATGCCCCCCGAGAACTGGTGGGGAAAATCGTCGACCCGCCGCTCCGGCTGGGGAATGCCGACCAGCCGCAGCAATTCGACCGCCCGCAACCGGGCCGCCCGCGCCGAGACTTCCTGGTGAGCGCGGATCATCTCGACGATCTGCCAGCCAACCCGGTAATAGGGGTGGAGACTGGAAAGCGGGTCCTGGAAGATCATGCTGATCTCAGCTCCACGGACGTGGCGGAGATCGTCGCTTTTCATCGCGAGCAGGTCCTGCCCTTCGAAGAGGGCCTGACCGGAGACCCGGGCACCCCTGGTGAGCCCGATGATGGTCTGCATGGTCACGCTCTTCCCGGAGCCGGACTCGCCCACGATCCCCAACGTCTTGCCTGCTTCGAGCTCAAAGCTAACGCCGCGGACGGCCTGCACCAGGCCGTCCGCGGTTGGAAACGTCACCGTGAGGTCTTTCACCTCGAGCCGGTTCATCTCACATCGTTAGTTGTCGCCTAGGTCGTACTCGCTACTCGATCACCTCAGGACTTGATCCAGACGTTGGTAATGTCGCCCTGCTGCGAGAACGGGAAATAGACGAAGTTCTGAATCCGTTTCGCGTAGTACACGGGAGTCTGCTGATTCAGTACCGGGATCACCGCGGCGTCCTGCATGATCTGCATGTCTGCCTTGTGCCAGAAACTGTTCGCATCGGCCTGCGAACTGGCTGACAGAGCAGAGTCGATATAGCCGTTCACCGTATCGCTGTTGTAGTCGCCGTAGTTGGTCGTGCCGGGTCCGTAGGTCCGGCCGTCGAACAGGGGCGTGATGATCGACCTCCCGTTGTTGCCGAACCAGTCGGGCACCCACCCAGGGGCAGCCATGTCCCAGACGCCGCGCTTCGAGACGTCGGCACTCTCCAGGTACTTGGTGTAGAACTGCGCCGGCGGTACCGGCACCAGCTTCAGGGTGACGCCCGCCTTCGCGAAGTCCGCCTGCAGTGACGCCGCGATCTTCGGGTGGTTCCCCGCCGTCCGGTAAACGTAGTTGAGGGTCAGGCCGTTGGGATAGCCCGCGTCGGCCAGCATGCTCTTGGCTTTCGCCGGGTCGCCCTTACTGTCGGGCGTCGGGTAGAGGTCAAACTTCTGATACCCAGCGTCGACCGGCGCCAGGATCTGGGTGGCCGCCTGGTTGATGGTGAGGCCGCCGTAGAACTGGGCAATCGCGACCTTGTCGACCGCGTACTCCAGCGCCTGGCGGACCTTGACGTTCTGCATCGCCTTGTTGGCATTCGGACTCTGCAGGTTGAAGACAACGTAGGGGCTGAAGGTCCCGGGCGGGCCGATGATCAGGTGCGAGTCCTTTGACTGAAGGAGCTGCGCCAGGTCGGCTGTGGGCACACCCACGTCCCACTCCATGTCGGCGGTGCCGGCTGCGATCTGTTGCTGCACCGCGTCCTGGGTGAGGCCTTCGGTCACCTTGACGTGGTCGACGTAGGCGGCCCGAAGGCTATCGGTCGAGGAGTCCCAGGCCGGGTTGCGGTCCAGGTCGAGCTCCTTGTTCGGGTCGTACTTCACGACCTTGTAAGGCCCGTCGGATATCACGTGCTGATTGAAGGTGTCGTCGCCAGGGACGTATTGCAGGTACTCCACCGGCGCCGCAGACGCGAATGGGAGCGACACAATGTTCACGAAGTCGCTGGCAGCCTGGATCAGCTGGAACTTGATCGTGTCAGTCCCGCTGGTTGTGATCCCCGAGATTTCGTGTCCCTGGATGTAAGCAGCAATCGCTGAGGCGGTGCTGCTCGAAAGGGCAAGCATCGGCTCGCAATAGTCTTTGAAGCCGACGATGGTGCTCTCATAGTAGGATGGCGCGCCCACCGGGTTGACCGGGTTGCACAGGCGCTTGAAGCCGAGGACGAAGTCCTGCGCGGTCACCTGCCGAGCCGGGCTCGTGTCCCACTTGACGCCGCTCTTGATCTTGAACGTGTAGGTCTTGCCGTCCGAGCTGATTCCCCCATTCGATTGGGACGGAACCTCGGTGGCGGCGTCGGCCACGATCGAAACCGCCTTTTGCTGATCGGACGAGGTCGGATAGCTCACCAGCTGCCGAGAGTAAGCACGCTCGACTGTGTAGCTGACGGTGTAGTAGGCGCTCGCAGTGTCGAGATGATCGACGTCGCCGGCACCGAGCATGATCAGAGTGCCGCCTTTAACGCCGGTCGCCGTAACGGGTGCCCCCGACGTGCTCCCGCAGGCGGTCAGCACGAGCGCCACGGTCGCCGCGACGCTTAGGACCAGCGGCAATCGATGTTTGGTCGAAGATGCGTCCATGTACGTCCTTTACCTCCCTTCCGGTAAATGTGGAGTCAGTTCGCCCGTAAGAAGCGCCGCAGCCGAATCGACGTAATCATTACTCAGCCGGTAGCAAATCTTCAACAAAAGGGTCCAAATATTAACCTCTATTAGAGATTTGCCATCGGACAGGGCTCCGACGCCGCCAGGCTACCCGCTACCAGGCGTAGGGACCGGCGGTCGCGGCGGCGTACTCCCGGGCCTCGGCGTGGTTGGCGATGGCGCTCTGGTAAAGGCGCAGGTACTGCTGCGCTGAGTTTGCCCAGCTGACATCGGTGCCCATGGCGTTGGCCTGGAGCCTTCGCCATTGCTCCGGCTGCCGGAAGTTTTCCAGGGCCCGCACCACCTGGGCATAGAGGTCCCAATGGTCGTATGCGTCGAAGACGAACCCGTTCCCGGTGTGCCTGACGGGGTCCCAGTCAGTGATCGTATCCGCGAGTCCGCCGGTGGCACGAACGATTGGGATGGTGCCGTAGCGCAGGCTGATCAGCTGGCCGAGCCCGCAGGGCTCGAACCGGGATGGCATCAGGAACATGTCCGACCCGGCGTAAATGTGCTGGGCCAGAACAGGCTTGAACCCGATGGTGGCTGAGAGCTTCTTCGCATTGTCGCGTGCGCTGGCGCGAAACATCTCTTCGTATCGTCCGTCGCCGGCGCCCAGCACGACGATCTGGAGGTCGAGCCGCATCAGGCCCCACATGATGTTGGCGATCAGGTCTAGACCCTTCTGGTCGTAGAGGCGCGAGATCAGTCCGATCAGCGGGATCTCGGGGTCTTCGGGGAGCCCGGCCTCTTTCTGGAGGGCCAGCTTGTTTTCTGTCTTGCGCTCGATTGCCTCGCTTGAGTAGCGGACGGCTATGTTCTCATCGGTTGCCGGGTTGAAGACCTCGTAATCGATCCCGTTGATGATCCCGGATAGTTTTCCGCGAAACTGCCGGAGCAGCGGGTCCATCTTCTCGCCATACTCTGGAGTCAGGATCTCCTCGGCATATCGATGGCTGACGGTGTTGACGGCGTCCGCGTAATGCACGCCTCGGGCCAGCAGATTGACGGTGTCGTCCAGCCCGGGGATGCCTGGCCTGATCAAGCCCCACGAATCCAGGTTGGCCAGATGCAGCGCCCCGTAGCCGAACACCCCCTGGAA
>VBDY01000166.1 GCA_005882775.1 Chloroflexota bacterium
TGCCGAGGAAGGTGATGGCAGGCTGGATCAAGCCTGAAAGGAATTGGGCTCGAAAACTCACCTCGTACAGGCGCTGGTTCTGGCGGTGGAACTCCGTCACGACCTGCCGGCGCTGGCCGAAGACCTGGACCAGCTGATGGCCGGTGTGGGTAGCCTCCACGTGGCCGTTCAGGGCGCCCGTCTGCGCCCACTGCGCTGCGAACTGCTTCTGCGATCGTCGCGCCACCAGCAGTGTGACGGCGATGGAGAGGGGGATCATGACCAGTGAGACCGCGGCGAGCAACAGGCTGATCCAGACCATCAAGGCGAGTACGCCGATGATTGTCAGGCCGAAGTTGAGCATCTGGGCCAGACCCTGCTGGAGGGTGGTGGTCACGTTGTCGATGTCGTTGGTGGCACGGCTAAGGAGATCACCGTGGGGATGGCTGTCGAAGTACTTGAGCGGTAGGCGGCTGAGCTTGGCCTCGACGTCGGCGCGCATCGTGTAAACCGTGCGCTGGGCAACGCCGGCCATGATGTACGCCGAGAGCCAGCTGAACAGGGCGCTCAGGATGTAGACGGTCGCAGCCAGCGCCAGCCAGCGGCCGAGCTGGCTGAAATCGATGCCCTTGCCCGGGATGATGTTGGCCCCGCTGAGCAGGTCGGCGATCTGGCCGTGGCCCTGGGCGCGCAGAGAGGCAACGGCCTGCTGCTTGGAAATCCCGGCCGGAAAGCGCTGGCCCAGGATCCCGTCGAAGATCACGTTGGTGGCATTACCGATGATCTTGGGACCGATCACGCTGAAGGCGACGGCCAGCGAGGTGAGCACCGCAACGATCCCGATCCGCGCCCATTCGGGCCGGAGCCGGGCGAGCAACCGCCGGAGCGTCTTTCCGACGTTCCTGGTCTTGGGTGCCGGCGGGCCCAGCCCCATGCCCATGCGCCCCGGGCCGCCCATACCGCCGGGGCGCCCGGCTTGAGCCGGAGCCCGGCTGCTCATGCCACCGCCTCCTCTCCCAACTGCGAGGCAACAATTTCCTGGTAGGGCGCGCACGCCACCATCAGCTCGGCATGGGTGCCGGCGCCGACGATGCGGCCGGCATCGAGGACGACGATGTGGTCCGCGTGGAGGATGCTCGTGACTCGCTGGGAGACGATCACCAGGCTGGCCTCCCTGGTCTCGCTCTTCAGGGCCGCTCGCAGCCGCGCGTCCGTTCCCGCGTCGAGGGCGGAGAGACAGTCATCGAGTAAATAAATGCGCGGCCGTTTTACCAGTGCCCGGGCGATTGCCAGCCGCTGGCGCTGACCGCCGGATAAGTTTGTGCCGCCCTGGTCCACGGGCGCCTCGAGCTGTCCCGGCATGGCTGCCACGAAATCCCGGGCCTGGGCGATCTCCAGCGCGTGCCAGAGATCGGCGTCGGTCGCATCCAGCTTGCCAAACCGCAGGTTGCTTGCGACCGTGCCCTGAAACAGGTAGGCGCGCTGGGGCACCAGCCCTATCCCCGACCAGAGGTCCTCCAGGACGTGCTTGCGCACATCGACCCCATCGACACACAGGGCGCCTGCGGTGATGTCGAAGAAGCGTGGAATCAGGTTGATCATGGTCGTCTTGCCAGAGCCTGTGCCACCGATGATGGCGGTGGTCTGACCCGGCCGCATGGTGAGCGATAGCTCCTGCAGGACGGGCCGCTCTCCGCCCGGGTAGCCGAAGGTCACGTCCTGGAATTCGATCACTCCCGAGCGGCTTCCGGGCAACACCGGCGTGATTGGGTCATCGATCGACGGCGCCGTGTTAACCACCTCTTCGAGCCGGACGGCACAGGCGGCCGCCCTCGGCAAGAACACGACGATCATGACCGCCATCATCACGGACATCAGGATCTGCAGGATGTAGCTGATGAACGCGATCAGGTTGCCAATCGGCATCTGGCCGCTACCGATCAGGTGGCCGCCGAACCAGACCACCGTTATGGTGGACAGGTTCATGATGACCAGCAGGGAGGGAAACGCAGCGGCGAAGATACGGTTGACTAGCAAAGCGGTTGAGGTCAGGTCGGCATTGGCCGCCTGGAAGCGCTCTCGCTCGTAGCCGGCCCGAATAAAGGCGCGGATCACCCGGATTCCGCTGATCTGCTCGCGGAGCACCTGGTTGATCCGGTCAATCTTGACCTGCATCGACTGGAACAGCGGAACCGCGATCACCGTCAGGGTGACGATTACGGCGGCCATCAGCGGGACGATCACGGCAAGCAGGGCCGAGAGCGTCACGTTCTCACTCAGGGCCAGGATCACTCCCCCGATGCCAGTGATTGGTGCGATCACCATGATGGTGAGCGCGAGCTGCACGAAGAGCTGCAGCTGCTGGACGTCGTTAGTGTTGCGCGTGATCAGGGAGGGGGTCCCGAAGCGATTCATCTCGCGGACCGAGAAACCCTGCACCCTCTCGTAGACGCGCGCCCGTAGGTCACGCCCGACCGACATCGCGGTGCCGGACGCGAAGTAGACGGCGACGATGGCGATCAGCCCCTGGGCCATGGCGACCGCGAGCATGACGCCGCCGATCCTCCAGATGTAGCCGAGGTCGCCTCTGGCGACGCCGTTGTTGATGATGTCGGCGGTCAGGTTCGGGAGGTAAAGGCTCGCCATCGCCTGGAGAAGTAGCAGCGCCACCACCAGCGCCACCTGCCGGGCATACGGCCGAAGCGATGTTTGCAGGATCCGGAGGAGCGACCCGAACACTTCGTTGGATGATACGGCCCGGCCCGACTTAGCGGAAGATCACCGCCATGTTGTTGAAATCGGCGAAGTTGGCCTCGAAGAGGGTCTTGCTGACCCAGTACTGGGTTGCATTGAGCACATCGTTGACCCGGACCCTGGTCGGGGATACGCCGGTCAATGTCACCGAGTGCTCCGCATACGAGTAGCGGACTCGGGTCCCGTCCCAGGCCGTCCAGGTTCCCAGCGTCACCCTGGCGAACCGGGTCTCGATCCACACCTGCACCGGATGGCCTGAAGCGAGCGCGCTGTAAATGGTGCTGGGCGCGTAGCCCTCGCCACCCACCGCGTTTGGCAGGCCGTGGGTCTGCGCGAGGCGCAGAATCACCGGCCAGTAGACGCCGTAGCCGGTCGGGCTCCAGTCACTGCCGTTGACATAGCCGACGAAATTCGTATAGGGATTACCCCAGCGCAGCACCGTGTGGTTGGCGCCCATCACCGGCAGCCGGGTGTCAGCGGCCTCGAGCGCGAAAAGCTCCGCCTGGCTGACGTGGTGCCCGTAATAGGCGAGGCCCTGCTGCAGGGCGGCCGTTTCGCAATCCAGGGTCATTGACTGCTGGTACACCGGCACCGGGATGGTTACGGTGGCCGGGGTCGGCGCCGGGGTTGGTGTCGCCACCGGAGTTGGCGCCGTGGTGGCAATCGAGGGGGCGGGGGACGCACTCGCCGCCGTGGCCCCGCTCGCCGCCGCGGCCGAACTGGGATTCGATGCAATGCTGGTCCCCGTGCCCGGGCGCAGGAAGCCGGCGCTCACGGCTCGGGTCATCATCGCGCCCGCCACCGCCAGGCCACCGGCGGTCAGCACCTGGCGTCGCGACCAGCGTGGTGGGAGCCATGGCGTTTGCGGCTGGTGAGCTCCGGCGGTTGCGTATCGCATGTGGACATCGTGCGCCGGGTAACCTTTCGAAACTGTGATGCAAATTTCTGCCGAGGGATCCTCGGGCTCAGCCGAGCTCCATCGAGGGGCAGTAGCTAGCGAGATCGATCAGACCGTCCCGGCTGGCCATGTAGGTGTCGATGTCCTTGACTCGAAAATGCGAGGCCAGCATGATCGCGGTGGCGGGGTGCGGCCCAAAAACCGGAATCGTCATCTGCGTGGCGTGCTCGGCCGACCAGCGAAGGAGCGCTGTAACCGTTCGCACCGCGTCCGCCTCGCTTCGCGCCCCGACCGGGCCGAGATACGCACTCGGCGAACCGTGTTCGGGGTCATCGGCCAGCCGGCAGTAGCCATAGCCGATGATCTCTCGCCCATGACGTGCGGTAAGCCCACGCGCGTTGGCGGCACGCAGGAAGTCAAGATCCTCCGGTCTGTCCCTACCCGAAGCGTCGCGATCGAGGCGGCGGAGAGTTGGCTGGTTCGCATCGGTCAGCGTGACGTCCGGATCCGGTAAGAGCGTAGCGGCCGCCCGGTCTCCCTTCAAGTACAGCAGGGGCGCGAGGGGGAGCATGCCGAAGCTGACGTAGAGGGGAAGCGCCCGCGGGTCGGGTGATGCGAAGGTGACCCGGTCGGCGCCGGGAGGAAGCAGACGCGCCAGGATGGCCCTGCCGATCCCGAACCCAACCCGATCCCGCCTGACGAACAGGTCCGCCAGGTGCGCGATTCCCGCACGGCGAAGCACAGCACCGAAGCCGATGACTTCACCCGCTTCCTCGCATACCGCCAGCGTGGCCGTGGCGAGCTCATGGTCGAGGTAGTCGGGTCGTTGCGGCCAGCTGGCGAGGTTGCCATAGCTATCAGCGATCGACCGGACGGGCTCGAGGTCTGCCTGAACGGCTGCGCGGACGATCAACATGCGAATTGTCCGACTTCGGACCCGGCCGGCAACATCCTGTCGGTGCTGGAGGGCCAGGGACAGCTAGCCGGGACTAAACCGCTACCCGCTCTCCGACCTCGATTGGGTTGCTGATCGGATCCTGGCTCCACTCGAACCAACCGCCGTCGTAGACTGCGATCCGCGGCCAGCCCATCAGGTAGGCGTAGAACCAGGTTTCGCTTGCTCGCCAGCCGGTCCCGCAGTAGAAAGCCACCCACTTGTCGGTGGTGATCCCGGCCCCCGTCCAGTTTGCCGCGATCTCCGGATAGGACCGCATCGTGTTGTCGACATTGCGGTAATGCTCCATGTGGTAGGCGTCCGAGCCGCAGTTTCCCCAGACGTCGCCGGCGATCCGGCCGGCCGGGCCAATGTAGTTGTAGCCGCTCACCTGCCCGATGTGTTCCCTCCAGGTGCGAACGCTGACCAGGGCAGCATGCTCTCGGTCAGCGAGGATCTGCCTGGCTTCGTCGATGTCGATGATCAGCTCCGGGTGGCGCGGGATCTCTATCCCAAATGAAGCGACCGGCGCCGGCGCGCGTAGATCCGTCTCGAGTGCGTTTCCCGCCTGGACCCAGCAGTCATAGCCGCCGTCCAGCAGGCGAACGTCTTCCACGCCCGCGTAACGCAGGATCAGCGCCGCCCGGCAGGCCGCGATCTGTCCGGCTCGACGTCCCGGCCACTTCTCGTTCGCGTGACCTTCCGTATCGCGTCCATAGAGGATGACCGTGGTGTCATGGGTGATTCCGAGTGAGCGGAGGGCTGTCTCCAGCTCGGCCGGCGTCCGGCGGTTCCAGTCCTCAGGATTCTCGAGCCGGTTCGTGTCGAGATAGAGCGCTCCCGGGATGTGATTCTCCACATACTCCTCGGGGACGCCGAAGTTGACATGGAAGAGCCGGAACGGCCCGGCCGGTCCGGCCTCCGGGGTCCCCCCGTCGAGCAATTCGCGAAGCCAGTCTGGATGGACAAGCTTCTGGTAGTTGCTGAGCCGATCGACCGGCAGAGATCTCTGCGCCGCCCACTCGGCCCAGCCGCCCTGGTAAGTCCGGACACCCAGCTGTCCCAACGCCGCCAGCCTTGTCCTCAGCGGCAGGCTATCCTCGGGCCGATCGCCATAGAGGACGACCTCCCGGCTGTTGAGAATGGCCTTCGAGCGCAGCAGCCGCTCGACCTCCGGCGAATCAACGGTCTTCAGCCAGGCGCTCGGGAAGGCAACCGCGCCCGGGATATGCCCTCCTCGAACGGCGCCTCTCGCACGCCAGCCGTTGTAGGCGGGGAGGGCTCGAACATCGACGAGAGTCAGATCCGGGTCGTCGAGTCGCTCGCGAAGTTCAGCCAGGTCGATGATCGCTTCGGCAGCCTTCTCGGTCATTTATGTTCGGGTTATTGTTGACTATGTCAATCCAATTAGTCAACATCCGATCAAATGTTCGCCTCCCGCGCGTCAGCGCTCCAGGGCGGCGCGCACCAGGTCCCGGAGCTCGTCGTCGCTGATATCGGCAGCGGATTGAGGCCGCAGACGGAGCGTCCCCTTGCTGGTCTTCAGCTCGGGATGGCGAGCGGTGAAGCCGGCGTCGCGGCCCTGGTCCCAGCCCTAGATGGAGATGCCGTGCCTCCAGGCGCCGACAAAGAGGCGGCGCTGGCCTAGCTTGTAGGTAGGGATCTGATAGGAGAGCACCACGGCGGCGTCCGGGTGCGCCTCGAGCACCAGCAGGTGGATGCGGTCGAACAGGGGCCGGTTCTCAGGGGCGATGCCGTTGATGTAGCGCCGCACGGTGTCGTCCATCGCCTGGGTATCAAGCCGGGGCGCGGGGATCGCGGCCAACCAGGCCCAAAAGACGGTCCTGTAGAGGAGCGTCGGCTGAGACGGAAACGGGAGGTCCGTAGACTCCCATCTTTCGCCACGCCTCCACCTCTGGAGCGATTTGCTCCCACATTCCCTGAACAAGGTCGTCGGGCAGCACCGTACTCGCGCCGATCCATTTGGCTATGTCAAAGGCTCGGAATCCTCGAAAACTGGTGATGTGCTTGAGGTATTCACGAGCCGGAAAGTCTCCATACGAGAGATGAACGATCTTGTCCGGGTCATCGAGCGCCTTCGCCGCACCTATCGCCTTATTGCTGTAGGGCCGGTACTCAGTGTTGGGATCTGTCTTCAGGTGCTCGTAGGTGTTTCCAACCTCAGCCATGGTCTTTCCTGCCAGCACGTCCGGCACCCAGGCGGAATCGTACGCGTGATAGTTGACGATCTCCCGGAGTGATGCGTCACCCTGCCCGCCTGTCTGAAACCAGTCTGGCTTTCGGAGATCCCACTGATCATCCTGGATGGAGTCGATCACACCCGCCAGGGCGCGCTCGGACAGGATGAAGACGTCCCGTTCCGCCATGTCTCGATATGGTATTCATTTCGCCTTCGCGGCGGCGAGCGCGGCGCGGGCCGCCTGGACGATGTCGGCGCCGGTGTTGGCGTGGCCGTTGATACCCCAGCCGCCTTCGGGTGACTCCGTGATGAGCACCCAGGTGCGCTCGATGAGGCTGGGATCGCCGGCGGCGGCCGCGACCAGTTCGGTCAGCTCCTTGACCACGCCGAGCTGCTTGTCCCGGTCGAGGACGCCGGCAGGTGTGAGGACCTGGACGCGGACGTAGTTGCTGTCACCGGACACGTTTGAGACGGAGCCGGCCGGCAGATCGTGGATGAAGGCGGCCGTGTTATTCCGGAACAAGGGAATTTGCGGGACCTGCTCCCAGCGCATCACGGCTGCGGCGAGATCCTTTGCCAGGGCATGCTTTTCGCTAAAGGTCCCTTCGACGGCGTAGACATCGATCATTGGCATTCGCTTCTCCTTCCAGGCGGTGAGATGGTCGCCTTGAGGAGGATAGTCCCTGTGCGTTGCAATATGCAACTCTGTATTGTTGTTTCATGCAGCGAACCAACCTCGGCGACATGAACTGCTCGGTGGCGCAGTGCCTCGCGGTCGTCGGTGAATGGTGGAGTCTGCTCATCCTCCGCGATGCCTTCCTGGGCGTGACTCGCTTCGACCACTTCCAGGCTCGCCTGGGGATCGCGCGCAACATCCTGACCGAGAGGCTCAACCGCCTGGTCGAAGATGGTTTGCTCAAGCGAGTCCCCTACGAGGACCATCCACCCCGCTCCGAGTACCGTCTCACGCCAAAGGGCAGCGACCTGTGGCATGTGATGACGGCGATGCGCCAATGGGGTGATCGATGGGCAGCGCCCAATGGTCCACCCCTCAAGATCAGGCACACAGGCTGCGGCCGCGTCGTCCAGGTGGTCCCGGTTTGCTCGCACTGTGGCGAGCGGCTCGACGTCCGCTCGGTCACGGCGATCGCAGGGCCAGGCGCCCTGGAATCGGATTTCGACCACACTGCCCTCGCGCACCGTTGATACCAAGCGCTTCCAGGCGGAATGGGTCTATTCCAAGACTGGAGGCGAGTGCGGGATTCGAACCCTCAGTCATCGCCGGGCCCCTTGAGTACGAATCAGGCTCGAATCGGATCGGCGGTGACCATCGCTGGAAGCGTCTTTCGCAAGATGTCTTCCGCCTCTGCCACGATCTGCCGGACGACATCGCCCGCAGGCAGGATGGCATCGATGAGGCCGGCGCATTGCCCAACATGGTGAATCCGGTAATCCAGCTGGCCCTCCGCTTCGGCGCGCTCCAGCGCGGACCAAACTTCCCCTCGCCGGCGGCGAAGCTCCGGCTCACGGCCGAGCCATTCCTCAACGAAGCGGGTCCTGGCCACGCGCGACCATGCGCCCGGCCAATCGCGACCGGTCAGGCTTTCGGGGACTGATGTGACGATGGTGTCATGGCCGTCACTGGCAACGATTGCTTGCTTCCAGGCAGCCGGAGACGGGCACTCTGTGGTGGCGTAAAACCGGGTCCCGAGTAACACACCCTGCGCGCCGAGCGCCAGCGCCGCGGCGAGTCCGGCTCCGTCGGCGATCCCACCCGCTGCCAGCACCGGCAGCGGTGCGACGGCCTTGACCACTTGACGCACGATGACCGTCGTCCCCATCAGGCCGATGTGACCGCCGCCTTCTGTTCCCTGAGCGACGATGACATCGGCTCCAGCCTCGGCCGACTTTTTAGCGTCGTCGAGGGTCGGCACCATATGCATTACCTTGATCCCTCGGTCGTGCGCCTTCGCGAAGATCGACTTCAGGTCCTGGTCAGCCCTCGGCCACGCCGTCGACAGCACCGACGGGTTTGCGCCGAGCACGCCCTCCAGCAGGTGCTCATTGCTGAAGAGCAGGAGGTTGACGCCAAACGGATAAGACGTGATCTCACGAGCGCGGTTGATCATTTCGGCGACCTCGTGGGCATCGAGAAAGGAAGCGCCGATCACGCCGAGACCACCGGCTTCGCTGACCCGACCCGCCAGCTCACCGTCCGCGTTTCCGGCTCCCATCCCCGCCGAGACGACCGGGTGGTCCACGCCCATCAGCCGGGTGAAAGCTGTTTGGATCATCTTTCTCCCCTCCCAGCGGGAAAAAAGTCTATCAAGCTCAGGCCAGGCCTCGGTCGATTCAAAACGATGGAGGCGAGTGCGGGATTCGAACCCGCGGTGGAGGTTTTGCAGACCTCTGCCTTACCACTTGGCTAACTCGCCCTTGACAAACAACCGGTAAGTCTAGCTCACACTCTAAGGACCGCCCAGCCCACATAATCAGTGGCCGTGCGTGCCGGTAACCGGCCGGTCTGGTTTGCCCTGATCGGGTTGCTTGCGTCTTCCTGCGGACTGGTAGGCACCGACGCGCTGCCCGGGGACGCGGACCCGCTCAGCGTCGGGGCTGCCCTATCGCTGACAGGAAGCCTTTCGCAAGACGGGCAGCTGGTCAAGGAGGGTTACCTGTTTTGCCAGGAGTGGCTCAACAATCATGGGGGAGTGGCGCTCAATGGCCACCCGTACCGGCTCGACATCCGGATGATGGACGACGAGAGCCGGGTCTCGCTCAGCGCCGGCGACCTGGAGCAGCTCATCTCGCAGAACCACGTCAAGCTCCTGCTCGGCCCTTCGGCCAACTCCACGACGGCTCGCGACGCGGCCATTGCCGAGCAGCACCAGCTGCCCATGGTTCAGAGCGACGGTCCCTCTGCGGCGATCTTCAACAATCACTACCGCTACGTCTTCGGCGTCGGTGCGCCCGCCCGCCGGCAGATGGAAGGAGTGATCGACATGGCCCTAAACCAGGACGTGAAACCTCAGAGTGTGGCAATCCTGGCCGCGAATGACACGCTTTCCACCGAGCTCGGGGGCGAGATGCGAGACTATGCGACCAGTCGCGGCCTCAGCGTGGTCTACTTCGGTGCTTATCCCTCCGGAACGAACGATGTCCGGTCGCAGCTGGCTGGGGCTGCCGCTGCCAATCCGGATCTCCTGCTCGAGGCCGGCCACTCCGACGAGAGCGTTCTCACGATGCAGCAGGCCGGGCAGCTGAACGTCCCGGCTCGTCTGATCGCCTTCACTCAGGAGCCGACCGGGGCCGACTTCGTGAAACCGCTAGGCAAGATAGCGAACTACGCCGTGGGCACCACCCAGTGGTCGCCCCTGGCCAAGGTGCCAACAACTGACTTCCTGACCGGGCAGGACTATGCGAACCAGTATCTCAGCCGCTTCGGCCACGCTCCCGACCAGCACAGCGCGGGCGCCACCGCGGCATGCCTGACGCTGGCTGCAGCCGCCCACCAGGCAGGAAGTGCGGACCCGGCAAAGGTGCGCGACGCGCTCACCAGGGTTGACCTGCATACCTTCTTCGGTGAAATCCGCTTCGATGACCAGGGGGCCAACCCGTCGAAAGCCGTCTACGTGGAGCAGGTCCAGTCCGGCAAGCCAGTGGTGGTTTGGCCTCCAGAAGCCGCAGGCGCACTGCCAAGATATCCGATCCCAGCCTGGGACAAGCGGTAACCGCCGGCTAGCGCGGCGAGCTGGTCGGGACTCAGGACTTGGCCAGGAGACCCGCCAGATGGGCCATCAGGCGGACCGCTGCCCCGGTCGGTCCCAGCGGGATGGTCTTCAACTCTTTTGCGTCCTGCCAGGCGCTGCCCGCGATATCTAGGTGCACCCAGGGCCGGTCCTCGACGAACTCGCGCAGGAAGAGCGCCGCCGTGGTCGCCCCCGCCCACTGGACGGTTGAGTTCTTGATGTCGGCGATGTCGCTGCGGATCAGTCCGTCGTAGTCAGGCCAGGTGGGCAGCTCCCATACGCGCTCGCCGGCGAGGTCGGCGGCCTTCTTCACCAAGCTCATCAGCCGGGGGTCGTTGCCGAAGGCGCCGGTCGCCACCGGGCCGAGGGTGCGCGCGATCGAACCCGTCAGGGTGGCGACATCGACCACATGAGTCGCTCCCTGCCGGATGGCATAGGTGATGCCGTCCGCCAGGATCAGCCGGCCTTCTGCGTCGGTGTTGATGATCTCGATGGTCTTTCCGTTGGAGGCGGTGACCACGTCTCCCGGCCTGGATGCCTTACCCGATGGGAGGTTCTCGGTGGTCGGGACAACCCCGATGACGTTGATGGCCGGCTTCAGCTGGGCGATCCCAAGCATGGCACCGATCACGGCCGCTCCGCCGCCCATGTCGCCCTTCATCATCTCCATGTGCTCCGCAGGCTTGATAGAAATGCCTCCGCTGTCGAACGTGATGCCCTTTCCCACCAGCCCCAGAAAACGGCCGCCCTTCTTGCCGCCGCGGTAACGCAGCACGATCACCTTGGCCGGCTCGTCCGACCCTTTGGCCACCGCCAGGAAGGCGCCCATCTTCAGCCGGCGCGCGTCCGCCAGCTCGAGGACACTCAACTCGAGCCCCGTGCCGCGGACGGCTTCGCGCACTTTGGTAGCGAAGATCGTGGGCGTAAAAGCATTGGCCGGCAGGTTGATCCACTCCCGGACCTGGTTGGTGATCTCGGCCAGGGCGACGGCCTGGTTGACGGAGGTGGCGGCGGGACGCCCGCCGTCTAGCCCCACGATGCTGAGGCTGGTCAGCCGACCCTCGGCCTCATCGCTGCGGGTTCGCAATGCCCTCGCTTCGAAGTTGCTCAGCGCGATCGCCTCGGTCACGGCCCGGGCAACATCGGCGGGGGCTCCCTTCCGCCGGACCGGAGACGTGAGCACCACGGCGAGACTCTCGGTGCCGCGTTTGCGGAGGGAGCGGCCTGCATGCTGGAGCGCATTGCGCAGGCGCACCAGGTCGAGCTCGCGTTCCAGCCCCAGCCCGACCAGGACCGCCCAGCGGCTGGACAGAGTGCCGAGCGTGTGGACCTGGGCCAGTTCCATGAACTTTCCCCGGAAATGATCGGACTTCAGCAGATCCTGGAGGGCGCCGTGCAGCTGGCGGTCGAGTGAGGCCGCCTCAGGCGGTATCCGCCTGGACCCCTCGAACAACGGGAGGATGATCGCGTCCGCGGCAACCTGGTCTGGTGCAGTCGTGACAATCCGTGCTTGCATGGCTCTCCTTCCCTCCACCCGCTCGCCCCGGTTATTTTACGGAGCGTCCTCTCCACCGCCCGAGCCGGCCCGCTTGCGTGCCTGCCGCTGCTGGAAACGTTCCCGCATGTCTATCAGGTCCTGTTCGGTATAGCGGTACCGACCCAGCTCATCCTGGCGGCTCGCTTTTGCGATGCCGAGGCGGATCCATGTCGCGATCGTGGCGGGTGAAACCTTCAGCCACTCGGCTGCTTGCGTGATCGAGTAGAGGCGCTCGTCCGGCACGGGCCCAGATACTATAGCCATCGGGATGGAAGAGCTCAGGCCGCCGGTGCGCTGCCCGCGCTGCAACGGTCAGCCAAACTGGAAGGAGATCCGCAATCCGGGACGCGAGGCCGATACCATCGGACGGCTCGGGGTCCATCCAATCACCGGCTGGAGCTGCAACCTTTGCGGCTACTTCCTCGCCGTCTCGCAGTGGGAGTCCTAGGCGGGGGTTATTTGACGGCGGCGGCGATCTCCGGGTCCAGGCCCGGGTACTTGGCCAGCTCGGCCTGCCGCTCCTGCTTGAGCCGGGCCACCAGGGCTCGATACTCATCGCCCCGGCCGGTCCGCTCGTAGAGCCGCCGCGGCTGGAGGAGCTCGACGTCGTCGATCCCCGGTAGCCCTTGCGCGACCTCGTAGCCGAAGTCGGGGTCGTGCGTCCAGTGGATCGTCCCCTCGGCAATCGCCTTGACCACGGCGCTGGAGTCTTCGATCTCCACCTTCTTGCTGTCCGGGGTCCCGTCACCGCCCCCGACGCGGCCCGTGTTCATCAGGTAGACCTCGAAGGGCCGCGACCGATGTAGCTCGAGAAAGCGGTTGCCCTGCTGTTCGTGGCGGAGCGGGAAGAACGGATTCGTCCCGGGTACCCGCAGCGCCTTCCCCATCTCATCCTTGCCGCCCGCTGAGGTGCCCTGCGTTTCGCCAAGCATGAAATAGGCGGCCGCGTGCTCCGAATCGAGGCGGGCGACCGCGGGAATGATGTTTTCGTTGCGGTTGAGGATCAGCAGCACGTCCGCCGGTCCGATTTTCCGCGCATCTTCGCTCCAGCCCAGGTCGGCCAAACTGAAGACCGCGCGTCCGTTCTGCGTGTAGCTGGTGTCATAGAAGTCAACCGGGCCGCCCTCTTCTTTCTGGGATACGTTCTCGAGGTAGGCGGTCGGCCGGGTGACCGCCTTGTAAATTGTGGGCTCGTGTTTCGGGTCGAGGCTGAAGGTCTTGGCAAAGCAACCGTTCTCGCTGGCGTAGATCCGGCCGCCAGGCATGAGGGCGACGAAGTCATCCTGTACAGGCTTCGAGTTGTTCTGGGTGGTGAAGGTAGTGGTGGTCTTGCCGGTACCACTCAACCCGACGATCAGAAAGACTCGCTGCTGGTCACCCACCGGCACCACCTTGCAGCCGGCGTGGAGGGCCAGGCCGCCGGCGTCGTAGACCTTCTTGTTCCACATCCGCAGACCGCCCTTCTTCGACTCACCAAAGTAGTCGGAGTTCAGGACGCGAGTGATGCCGGCGTCGAGATCTACGAAGATGGCCCGGTCGTTCGGATAGCCGGGAGCCGCCAGGTTGGGCGTGTAGATCAGCGTGATCTCGGGCTGCTGCCGATTTCCGTCGAGATAGTAGAGCCAGCGCTGCATGCCGGCCACGTTGGCGTTGCGCGCTTCGACGATCAGCCGAGCCGGGGTGATGAAGCGCGGGTCGTTACCGATCAGCCCATCGACCAGGACCATCTCGCGGTCCTTGATGTACTCATCCTGGATCCTCGCCCACTTGCGCCCCTCTTCCGGCGTCACGGTCTGGGCGGTATGGCGTTCCGGATGGTCGGTCACGATGTACGTGCTCTTGGTACTGCGGGCGTCGACCCGGGTGTGAACGTTGTAGTTGTCAAACAGGGTGCGCCGGGCGTTCGGCATGGCCGCGGTCAGGTCGCGGAGCTCCTCAGCAGATGGGTTTTCGATCAGTCGGCGGGATTGCGGGATGTAACCGCTACGGATCTCGATGGTCATCGGCTTTAAGGATACCGGGCGGTACCGATGATCCCTAAATACCCATTACCTGGACCAGTTCCTTGACCGAATCGGCTGAGTGCTGCAGCGCCGCCCGCTCATCCCGGGTCAGGTCCAGCTCGATGATCTCCTCGGCGCCGCGCTCGCCCAGCTTGACCGGCACCCCGACAAACAGTCCCCTGATCCCATACTCGCCCTCCAACCGGACGGCGCAGGGCAGAACCTGCTTGCGGTCGAGGATGATGGCGTCGACCATTTGCGCCACTGCAGCGGAAGGCGCGTAGAAGGCGCTCCCCGACTTGAGCAGGTTAACGATCTCTGCGCCACCGTCACGGGTGCGCTTGACGATTGCCTCGATCCGCTCAGGCTTGATCAGCTTCTCGATAGGAACTCCCGCGACCGTGCACATCCGGGCCAGGGGCACCATGGTGTCCCCGTGGCCACCAAGGACGAATGCCTGGACATCATGCACGGAGACCTGGAGCTCCTGGGCGATGAAGCTCCGAAAGCGGGCAGTATCGAGCACGCCCGCCATGCCTATCACCCGCTCGCGGGGAAACTCGCTGACGTGGTGAGCCAGCTGGGCCATGGCGTCGAGGGGATTACTGACGATGATGAGGATCGCGTCCGGGGATCGCCGGACCAGCTCCTGGGTGACGCCGCGGACGATGTTCATGTTGGTCTTGACCAGGTCATCCCGGCTCATTCCCGGCTTCCTCGGGACGCCCGAGGTGACGACACAGATGCGCGAGCCGGCGGTTTCCTCGTAGCCGTTGGTCCCGATCACGCGCGAGTCGTAGCCCACCACCGGCCCGGCCTCCAGCAGGTCGAGCGCCTTTCCCTGGGGCATCCCCTCGACTATGTCAACCAGGACGACGTCCGCATACCCACGTTCCGCGAGTCGCTGACCCAGGGTCGCGCCAACGTTCCCCGCGCCAACGACCGTGACCTTCGGCCGCATCCGGTTAACCTAGCAAATCGGTCGGGCGCAGGATACACTCCGCGCATGGCTGCCACCACGATCCCCGCACGCCGGCGCTTTCTCCCGGTCGTGCTCGACAGTGCGCCTCGCCGGCGCGTCGGACTGCGCGAGATGATCCTGCTCAGCGGCCTCTGGTTCGGGATCTCCTATCTCTGGAATCCCCTGGCGCTCTTCATCCTGCCGGGGATCGTCAAGGACCTGACCCACCCGGTCACGCTTCACCTGGGCATCCTGACTCCGACTCTCAACAAGAACACCTACCTTGCGGTGCTGGAAGGCCTGGGGACGATTTTCGCGGTGGTCTGGCAGCCTGCCATCGGTGCCATCAGTGACCGCAGCATGTTTGCCATCGGCCGGCGGCGCCCCTACATCGCCGTGGGGGCGCTGGGGGTGGTGATCTGCCTCTCGTTGATGGCTATCGTGCCATCCTTCTGGATGCTCTTCGTCGTCTACAGCGCGCTGCAGCTGTTTTCCAACACGGCGCAAGGACCGTACCAGGGCATGCTGCCCGACCAGGTGCCGGAAGATCAGCGGGGTCAGGCCTCCGGCTACTACGGCGCCCTGCAGATGGTCGGCCTGGTCTCGGCGGCCGTCGTGATCGGGATCCTGGTCCCGAGCAACCTGCGCTGGATTTCTATCATGTCGATTGCGCTGGTAATCGCCGTGACCGGCGCCATGGCAGTCTTCGGGGTGCGCGATGTGCGTACGACCCGCCGCTCGACCGAGAGCCTGGGTCGGTCCATCGCGCTCAGCTTCGTGTTGGACGTCAAGCGCTACCCCGACTTCGCCTGGCTGATGGTATCCCGGCTGCTCTTCCTGATCGCCCTGGTCGGCATCCAGCGGTTCGCGCTCAATTTCCTGCAGGACGCGTTCAGGCTGTCGGATGATGCGGCCAAGCGCGACACCGGCTACTTGATCATCATCATCGTCACCGTCGCCGCGGTGGTCAGTCTGAGCGCCGGTTATCTGTCAGAGCGGTATGGCCGCAAGCGATTCGTGGCGGCCGCCTGTCTGATCGGGGCGCTGGGAGCCGGCCTGATGATTTTCGCGACGAGCATCCCGCTCGTCCTGATCTTCGGCGTCATCCTGGGCCTCGGCTTCGGCATTTTCCTCTCGGTTGACTGGGCCTTTGCCACCGATCTGATCCCGAAGGCGGAAGCCGGACGTTACATGGGGGTATCGAACATCGCGACCGCGAGCTCCGGCATCCTGGCCGGCTTCCTGCTCGGACCGATCATCGACATCGTCAACAAGGGAACCACCGGCGCCGCCGGTTATCGGGTGATGTTCGGGATCTCGGCTGTCTTCTTCCTGATCGCCTTCTTCACGCTACGACCGGTCCGCGAGATCAAGGTAGATTGAGAAGCCACGGTTCCTCTTCCATCGCCGGGAGGGAGACGGCGATACGGGTCCCGACGCCGGGCGTGCTCTTCACCTGGATGTCGCCGCGGTGGGCGTCGACTATCCATTTCGCGATCGGGAGTCCCAGCCCGATATGCCCGTCCCCCCCACTGCGCGCCTTGTCGGCGCGGTAAAACCGGTCGAAGATGTGGGGCAGGTCCCGGGCTGAGATCCCCGGGCCGGTATCCGCGACGGTGACTTTCGCCTTTCCGTTCTGCCGGGCGACGGACACCGAGACCTCGCCGCCCTCTGGCGTATAGCTCAACGCGTTGTCGAGCAGGATCAGCAGCAGCTGTCGCATTCGGATCGCGTCTGCCTGCACCTGGACTCCGCCATTCAGCTCGGGCGCCAGACGCACGTGGCGCTCCTCGGCCAGGGGCGCGGTGTGGTCGATCAGCTCCCGGACGATACCGCTCAACTCCACCGGGCGGCGCTCGATTCGCAACTGCCTGGCGTCCGCGAGAGCAAGGGTGGTGAGGTCGCCCACGATGGCATTGAGCTGATCGACTTCTTCCAGGATGTGCTGCGCATAGGTGGCCTGGGAGGTACCGGCGGCGCGTCGCAGCCAGGCTTCGGCGTTGGTGCGGATGAGCGTGAGTGGCGTTCTCAGCTCGTGTGAGGCGTCCGCTACAAACTCGCGCTGCTTTTTCAGATTCCGCTGGATTGGACGCAGAGATTTGAGCGCCATCAGGAATGCCACCAGCGCTCCCAGGATCAGGCCCACCCCGGAGGCCAGTGCCAGCTGCCGCTCCAGGCGGCTCAGGGTATCCCCGATCCAGGAGATAGGCCGGGCCACCTGCAGGGCGCCGACCACGGCCCCTTTCTTGTTTTTCACCGGGTCGGTCCGGATCGCGTACAGCTGGCCACCCGCCGTGTCCTGGCTTTCCGTCGTCAGCCCAACCTCGGCCCGGGCGACGGTGTTGTCGTCCTGGTCGAAGAGCCCGTCGATCTTGGGCGCATTGAGCACGATGGTCGGCACCTTGCCGGTGGTCTGGAGGACCCGGACGAAGGTGTCCCCGTAAGCGGTATCCCCAACCGCCTGAGGCGGCGCGACCGCTGCGTCACTGGTGGCCAGGCTCGCCATCACCAGGCGGGACTTGGCCTCGAGATCGGCAGCCACCCGCGCCTGGAGCGTTTGCGAAAGGGTGAAGTAGACGATCACGTTGAAACAGGCCAGGATCAGCGCGATCAAAACCAGGTACCAGGCCGCCAGCCGGATGAGGGCGCCCCCCGGGATCATCCCGACAGCCGGTAGCCGACTCCATAAACGGTTTGGATCAGCTTGGGCGAGCGCCCCTCATCGATCTTGTCGCGCAGATAGGAGATGTAGACGGCAACCCGGTTGGTGGTGCCCTCGAAGCTGTAGTCCCAGACCTTCTCGGCGATCTGAGCCTGAGTCAGCACCTGGTTGGGATTGCGCATCAGGAATTCGAGCAGTGCGAACTCGCGCGCGGTCAGGTCGATGACGCTGTCGCCCCGCCTCACCTGGTGGGTCTTGAGGTCCATCACCAGGTCGGCGACCTGGAGCCTGGTCACGTGGCCGTTGCGGTCCTCGCGCCGCATCACAGCCCGCAATCGTGCGAGCAATTCCTCGAAGGCGAATGGCTTTGGCAGATAGTCGTCGGCGCCGGCGTCCAGGCCGGCCACCCGGTCGTGGACCTGGCTGCGGGCGGTCAGCATGATCACGGGAGTCTGGATGCTGTTCGAGCGCAGCCAGCGGCAGACTTCCATCCCATCCTTTTTCGGGATCATCAGGTCCAGGATGATGGCGTCATAGCGCGCCGTCTCGGCCAGCTCCTGGGCCCGCTCGCCGTCGAGGGCCACGTCCACGGAGTAACGCTCGTCCTCCAGGAGCTGCTTGAGTAACGTCGAAAGCTTGCGCTCGTCCTCGACAAGGAGGAGGTTCATATCGACTGTGCCTGAAGTCTAGCGGGTGGCGCACTCGACCAGACGGGAGCTCCCGCCGGCGGAAGGCGCTTAGTGCGGAGCTCGGATCAGCCGGTGGCCGTTAGCCCGGCGGAAGCAGCCGGCGGCAGCATGTGATTGCCCGAGATGCGGGCCCCGCTGTCCACGAACCGTCCCAGGCTGGCCCGGGCCCGGCGTACGTTCCAGCCCAGGATGTCGCAATACTCGGCAAAAGCCGTGCCGTTGAAGAAGTTCTCCGCCTCCTCCCGGTAGGCGCTGACGCTCAGATCTGCGACCGCCTGCCAGATGACGCGGGTGAGGAGGCACTGAACGGCCTCCAACGGTATATCCGGCGGTTCTGAAATCGCTTTTCTCATCCCCATCCAGGCACTTCGCGGCGGCTTCCCCAACCCGCCGGAAGCATTGAAATGATAGTGCGGTGAGTTTAACAAGTGTTAACAACAATGTCAACTTTGCCGGCCTCGGAATTTGGGGTGGTGGAGGAGATCCGCTCCCCTTTGTCGGGCATCTACCCGGGTCAGTCCGCGGTCCTGGCCGGGAGCCAGCAAGGGCCGGTGCGGGATCTCGTCGAGGTACTCGGCGATCGCCCAGAGGTCCTCTTCCGCGGTCATCCAGCCGAGGGCGTCGAAGCGGGAGAGGTTCACCGGCCGCCCGTGGCCGCGCATCGTCCGCTCACCGCGCAGGTTGAAGTAGTGCTCGAAGTAGGACATGGCTAGCTCGCGCAGGCTGCGGTACACCGGCTCCCGGTAGCGCAGGCCGGTGAACTTGCTGGTTCCGATCGCACCCCAGCTTCTGCCGCGCCGAAAGACCGCGATCACGTGGTCCTCGTCACGGACGCCGGTGAGGTCCATGACCAGGGGCGGCTGGCCGTGGACGCGGAGGGCGGCGGCCGCCAGGATTGCGCCCTCGATGCAGTTCGCCGTACCGTCCCGCAGGACCCGGCGGGGAGAGCGGAGCGTCTCCCCGTCCTCCTCGCTGTTGTAAGGAATGGCGTCGAGATACTGCTGGACCCGCATCGGGGTGGAGAGCCGGCCGCGGATAAAGCGCAGCTCGCTCACAGAGAACTCGCCCGGCGCGCTAGGCGCCACGAGAGAGGATTGCGGCTGAGAGGACTTGAACCTCCAAGAGCTTGCGCTCACTAGGCCCTGAACCTAGCGTGTTTACCGATTTCACCACAGCCGCACGCGACCACCGATTTTCGCATATCTTGCTCGCACAGGGACTGGACGGGCGGTTGCCGCCCTGAGCTAAACCGCGCCGCGTCAGCGGCCGACCTCTACGTACCAATCGTTCACGTGGGCGAAGCGGTCGGGCGGCTCGACCGCGCTGTCCAGGCGCAGCCCGTGGATCCTGCGGTCGACGGCGAAATTGAAGATCGGGCTGTACAGGTATACGGCGGGCACGTCCTTGGCGAACTGCTCCTGAAGGCTGTTGTAGGCCGCCACCCGGGTGGGCAGGTCGAGGGCGGAACGACCATCCTCCAGGTACTTGTCGATGAAGACGTTGCGTTTCATCGAGGTGAAGTTGAAGCCGCCGGGATGCTCCTGCGAGGAGTGCCAGAAGGCGAACACGTCGGGGTCGGGGCCATTGTCGAAGGCGGTCAGCACAACGTCAAAGGTCCGCGGACTCAGGTAGTCATGGATCAGAGCGGCCGTGGAGACAGGCTGCACACTGGCGTCGATCCCGACCCGAGAAAGGTCGGAGGCCACCTTCTGGGCGACCCGCTCATAGGGTGACAGGTCTGCGGACACGGTCAGATTGAACGCCAGCGGCGCCCCATTCTTGGCCCGGACGCCATTCGACTGGACCAGCCAGCCATCGGCATCGAGCAATTTGCCCGCGGCGACCGGATCATAGGTAGGCGGGGCGGTGGCGGCGTCGTATGCCCAGGTGATGGCGTGCGGGATGGGCCCGTCTTCGATATGCGCCTGTCCCTGCAGCGTGTCCTGGATGACCGCCCTCTTGTCAACCGCCATGGCGATAGCCTTGCGCACCTGCACGTCCTGAAAGAGGGGAGCGTCGGGCCGGAGATTCAGGATCAGCTCGGCGTATTCATAGGTTGAGGCGGAGTAAAGGGCCACCTGGTGGTTTCGCCCGACCCGGGCGAGCCCACCAGTCGACAGGTTGGCGATGCCATCGATCTGGCCACGGTCGAGGGCATCGAGCGCAGCGTCCTGGCTGCTGAAGGTACGCAGCACGATGCTGTCGAGCCAGGGCTTACGCCAGGCGAACGGGTTCCTCTCGAGGAGCAGCCGGTCCGGGAGCCGCTTGGTCAGCCGAAAGGGACCGGTTCCCACCGGGTTCAGGGTCTGTGCCTGGGCGGCCAGCTCGGCGATCGAGCGGCCTCCCAGGAGGTGGCCGGGCACGATGTCAAGCAGCTCGAGCGTCGCCATGAACCCTGCGTTCTTTCCGGGGAGGGCGAAGCGGACGTGGGACCCGTCGATGGCGGTAGCGATGATGTCCTTCCAGCTGGCGTTGAGCACTGCACCCGGGAACTGGGTGTCTTGCACGGTGCGAACCGTGAACACGACGTCGTCGGGGGTCACCGGGCTGCCGTCGGACCAGCGCGCGTCGGCCCGGAGGGCGAAGGTGTAGCTGCGCAGATCCGGGCTGATGTCCCAGCGTGCGGCAAGGACAGGTTCCACCTGGCCGCTGGGCAGCACCCTGACGAGCGGCTCGAAGAGCAAGGCGTTGACGTCGCTAACGGTGGAGGTCTCGGTGGCGAACAGGGGATTTAGTGGAGCGATCTCCCCCACCAGCCCCTCGGTATAGGCTCCTCCGGAACGAGGCGTTTCGGGCGCCAGGATGACCGCCCTGAAGACGAGCACCAGCATCAGGGTCAGGACGAGGAGGAGAACGCCGGCCCCGGCGGCGAGGACCGCTCGCGGAGCGAACCTCAGGGCAATCGACCTCAGGGCAATCTGACGTAAACGACAGAGACCAGGACGAAGAGCACCACCAGGCCGATCGTCGTATAGAAGAGGTTCTTTTCCAGGCCCCGTTTGGTCCGGTAGCCGCCGCCGGAATCACCGCCGCCACCGATGGTGCCGCCCAGCCCGCTGGCTTTGGGCGTCTGAAGCAGGACTCCGAGCATCACCGTGATGGCCAGGACGAGGGTGACAACCCCGAGGAAGGTATGCATGCCTTGGAAGCGGGGATGAAGTATAGCTTATCGCGTTGACAGATACACAATCCTGTGTTAGTCTCGGTCAGGTGTATGGCCGAACCCGCCGCCCCTGGGTGCTGCTCCTCCTCCTGGCGCTCCTCATCGCGTCGTGTGGGCCCGGCCATACGCCCCAACCGGCCGCCCGAATCCTCCCCAGCGTGCCGCCGAATGCCCCTCTTTCGGTCGGCGACGACCTGATCACGCCCCTGCCGGGCGGGCCGGCCGCTTTTGCCGCAGTCGAGTCCGTCCTCCAGTCGGCAGCACGCTCGATCGACCTCGAGATGTATGAGTTCCAGCGCCCGGACCTGGCCGGGCTGATGCTCAGCGCCCACGCCCGCGGCGTGGCTGTTACCGGGATCCTTGATCCGTCAGAGGGGTCCAGCCAGTCCACCTGGGCCCTGCTCGCCCAGGCGGGGATAAGGCTGGTTGCCTTCCCGGTCGAACCCCTCACCATCGACCACGTCAAGCTGTTGATCGTCGACGGCAGCCGCGCGGTGCTTGGTGGGATCAACTGGGGCCGCCACTCTGTGGAGAACCGTGACTACGACGTCCTCGTCACCGGGCCGGCGGTGCGCAACCTGACGCGCATCTTCGAGCAGGACCTCGAGCTTGCGGGCAACCCGACCCCGGTCGCATCCACGGTTGCAGACCCGCTCATCCAGGTCCTCGTCACCCGGCCAGGAGACGCCATCAGGGGTGCGGCCGTGAGCGCAATCGACAGCGCGCAGCGAACCATCGATATCGAGATGTTCGTGCTCAGCGACCGGATCGTGATCGATGCCCTGCTCGCCGCCGCCCGGCGCGGAGTCCAGGTTCGGGTGCTGCTCGAACCTACCCAGCCGCAAAACCTGGCCGCGCTCGCTGAGCTGCGTTCGGCAGGCGCCCGTGCCCAGCTGTTCAAGCCCGCGCGCGGCGAGTTGCTGCACGCGAAACTCGCCATCATCGACGCCGTCGCCGTGCTGTTTGGGAGCTGCAACTGGTCCCGGTCGGGCTTCACCCGAAACCACGAGCTCGACCTGCTGATCCGGGACGCAACCGTGGCCCGGGTGTTCCTCGACCGGCTCCAGGTTGACTGGAGCGGGTCAGCGAACTAGCGCGCGGGCAGCAGAGTCTCGCCCGTCATGCGAGAAGGGACAGGCAGGTTGACAAGGGACAGTACTGTCGGCGCGACGTCGCCCAGCTTGCCTCCATCCCGAAGCCGGTCAACTCCCTCGGCGCCTGCCAGGATCAAGGGCACAGGGCTGGTTGTATGCGCGGTCAGCGGCGCGCCGGTGGCTCGGTCGATTTTGAGCTCGGCATTGCCGTGGTCGGCCGTCACTGCCAGCAGGCCACCACGTCCAAGGATCGCCTGCTCGATCCGGCCAAGCTCGCGATCAACCACCTCCACCGCCCTGACGGTCGCCTGAAAATCGCCCGTGTGACCGACCATGTCCGGATTGGCGAAGTTGACGACGATGAAGGAGTGCTCGCCCGCCGCAACCTTCTGCAGGACGACGTCGGCGACCGGTCTCGCGCTCATTTCGGGTTGCTGGTCGTAGGTCGCGACCTTCGGCGAGGGCACCAGGAGCCGATCCTCCCCCGGAAAGGCTGCCTCCCGACCACCATTCAAGAAGTAGGTGACGTGCGCATACTTCTCGGTTTCCGCGGTGTGGAACTGGTGCAGACCTCGGTCCGAAAAGACCTGGGCCAGGCAGTCGGGGAGCGGCTCATCCCGGTAGGCGACCTCCGCCGGCAGGCCTTTTTCATATTCGGTGAACGTGACGAAATGGGCCAGCCGCGGACGCCGCACCCGGGGAAAGTGGTCCCACTGCTCGTCGAGGATGGCATGGGTGAGCTGGCGTGCACGGTCGGGCCGGAAGTTGAAGAAGACAACCGTGTCTCCATCGTTGATCTGCGGCGGGGATTCGCCGGGGGGCGGGACGATCCGGGTGGGCGGCAGGAACTCATCCTTGATCCCAGACCGATAGCTGTCATTGATGAATGCGAGTGGGTCGGGGGCAGTTGGCCCAACGCCCTCCACCACCGTTCGGTAGGCGCGCTCCGTGCGGTCCCACCGCCGGTCGCGGTCCATGGCGTAATACCGTCCGCTGATTGAGGCGATCTTCCCCACCCCAATCTCCCGTATCTGCCCCTGCAGCTGCTCGACGAAACCGGCTGCGCTGGTAGGCGGCTCGTCCCGCCCATCCGTGAAGGCATGTACGAAGACCCGGGTGATGCCTGCACGCTTTGCCATCCGGAGCAGCGCGTAGAGATGCTCGCTCGAGCTGTGCACGCCGCCCGGCGACACGAGTCCGAGGAGGTGAAGCGCCTTCGGGGGTCGCGCCGACCCGATCGCCTCGAGCAAAACCGGGTTTCGGTAGAAGGCGCCGCTGCTGATCTCGAGGTTGATCCGGGTCAGGTCCTGGTACACGACGCGGCCAGCGCCCAGGTTGAGGTGGCCGACCTCCGAGTTCCCCTGCTGGCCGACGGGCAGGCCCACCGGTTCGCCGGCCGCGGCCAACGTGCCGTGTGGCCAGCGCGACCAGAGCGCGTCCCAGGTCGGTTTTCGGGCCGCCGCGATCGCGTTGCCGAAGGAATCAGTGCTGTAACCCCAACCGTCGATGATGACAAGGACTAGGAGCCGGCTCCTGGACCCGGTCATGCCGGTGTGGTCTGGACCTTTGCGGCGGCCTGGACGATTCGGGCGAACTCCTCGGGTTTGAGACTGGCGCCGCCGACCAGAGCCCCGTGGATGTTCGGCTGCTCCATCAGGCTAGGCGCGTTCGCCGCCGTGACGCTGCCGCCGTAGAGGATGCGCACCTGGCCTGCGTCGGCAAACTCTCCAGCGAGAAGTTCGCGAATCATTCCCATGACGCTGTTCGCATAGTCGGGCGTGGCGGCGCGCCCGGTACCGATCGCCCAGATCGGCTCGTAGGCGATACTCAGGTGGCCGGCGGCAGCGGGCTCGAGGCCGAAGAGCGCCGCCCGCAGCTGCCTGGTGACCACCTCTTCGGTCCGCCCGGCATCGTGCTCCTCCAGGGTTTCGCCTACGGCCAGGATCATCTCCAGGTGGTGCTTGAGTCCTGCCTTCAGCTTCCGATTGAGCTCCTCGTCGGTCTCCCCAAAAAGCTGTCGCCGCTCGGAGTGCCCGATCAGCAAGTAATGGCACCAGCCGGCGAGCATGCTTGGCGAAATTTCGCCGGTGAACGGACCCTGGTCGGCCCACCAGGCGTTCTGGGCACCGACCAGGATGCCGCTGCCCTGAAGCGCATGCGCCACTTCCCAGAGCATGATCGCCGGAGGTAGAAGGACCACCTCTACAGCCTGCGCGTACGGGTGCAGGTGGTGGAGCAGCTCCTCCGTCACGCGCAATCCCTCGGGCACGGTGAAGTGCATCTTCCAGTTGCCGGCGACGAGAGGCTTAGGCATCGCGGAGCGCCGCAATCCCGGGGAGCGTCTTGCCTTCGAGAAACTCGAGCGTCGCCCCACCACCAGTTGATACGAAGGACATCCGGTCGGCCAGATGAAGTTCCTGGACAGCCGCCACCAGGTCTCCGCCACCGATGATGGTCTCGGCCTGTGACCCGGCCAGGCCCTCGGCCAGCGCCTGGGTCCCCCGGTTGAAGGGGGGAACCTCGTAAACGCCGAGTGGGCCATTCCAGACAACCGCCCCAGCACCGTCACAGACCTGCAGGAACCGCTCGACCGTCATCGGGCCGACGTCCAGGACCTTTAACTCGGGGGGCACCGCATCCACGCTGACGGTTTTGGCCGGCACGCCGGGTTTGGCGTCGGCCGCGACCACCGCGTCCAGGGGAAGAATCAGGGTGCGGCCGCGGGCCGGCGCCGCGAGCAGCGAGCGGGCCGTGTCGAGCTGATCTTCCTCCACCAGCGAGCGCCCCATGTCCAGGCCCTTCGCCTTGAGGAACGTGCAGGCCATCGCTCCCCCCACGCAGAGCCGGTCGACCCGTTCCAGCAGGCTCTTCAGGACGCCGATCTTCGTCGAGATCTTGGAGCCGCCTATCACGGCCACCAGCGGCCGGGGCGGGTCGGTCATGATCCGGCCCAGGGTGGCGATCTCGCGCGCCATCAGAAGCCCGGCCACCGAGGGCAGATACGCGGTGACACCGACCGTTGAGGCATGCGCCCGATGCGCCGTCCCAAAGGCATCATTCACAAAGACCTCGCCCAGCGCGGCAAGCTCCCGGGCGAAGGTCGGATCGTTGCGGGTCTCGCCGAGATGGAAGCGGACGTTCTCCAGCATCACAACGTCGCCGTCTCTCAAGCCGCCGACCGCCGCCTCGATCTCCGGACCCACGCAATCGTCCAGGTGCCTGACAGGACTTCCCAGGAGCTGGCTCAACCGGCTTGCCAGGGGTGTGGTGCGAAACGCCTCATCCACCGCCCCGTCCGGCCGGCCGACGTGGGTGACCAGGATGACCCGCGCATGCCGCGCCCGGAGATCGTTGATGGTAGGTAGCGACTCGCGAATTCGGGTGTCATCCAGGATCCGGGCGCCCTCCAGCGGCACGTTGAAGTCGACCCGGGTCAGCACCCGTTTGTGGGCGACCTCGACGTCGCGGAGCGTGGCCTTACGGGGCGCGACGCCGGCGGGCGAGCTGGTGGTCAGTTCAGCCGTTCGCCCATGAAGGCGGCCAGGTCGACAACACGACAGGAATAGCCCCACTCGTTGTCGTACCAGCTCATCACCTTGCCGTTTCGCTCACCCACAACCATGGTCAGCGGCGCGTCGACGATCGACGAATGGGAATCACCCTTGAAGTCGGTCGACACCAGCTCCTCATCGGTCACTGCCAGGATCCCTTTGAGGTCGCTGGCGGCGGCCTCTCGCAATGCCTCGTTGATGGTGTCGACCGAAACCTTGTCGCGGAAGCTGGCGGTCAGGTCTACGAGCGAGACATTCGGGGTGGGCACGCGCAGCGACATGCCGTGGAACTTTCCTTTCAGCTCGGGCATGACCAGCGCCATCGCTCGGGCGGCCCCGGTGCTGGTTGGGATCACGGACAGGGCTGCCGCCCGGGCGCGACGCAGGTCCTTGTGGGGAGCGTCGAGCAGCCGCTGATCGCTGGTGTAGGAATGCACGGTGGTCATGATGCCGGCCTCGATTCCAAAGCTCTCGTGCAGAACCTTCGCCACAGGGGCCAGGCAGTTCGTGGTGCAGGAAGCGTTACTGACCACGCTATGCCGGCCGGGGTCATACCGGCTTTCGTTGACGCCGAGGACGATCGTGATGTCTTCGTTTGTCGCGGGCGCCGAGATGATCACCTTGCGGGCGCCACCCTTGTCGATGTGCACCCGGGCCTTGGGCCCGTCCGTGAAGAACCCGGTGGATTCGATCACTATCTCAACGCCGAGGTCGCGCCAGGGCAGCGCCGCCGGATCCTTCTCGGCGAATACCTTGATTCGCTTGCCGTCGACCGCTAGATGGTCGCCGTCGGCTGATACCTTTCCGGCGTAGTTGCCCAGGATCGAGTCGTACTTGAGCAGGTGGGCCAGGGTTGGCGGATCGGTGATGTCATTAACTGCCACGATGTCAATCGCATTCTTGCCCTGGGCGGCGCGAAAAACATTGCGGCCGATGCGGCCGAAGCCATTGATCCCGACCTTGATCGCCATGCGCTCCTCCGACCTAATGTCCTGCTGAGGGTATTAGACCATTTCCCGGCGCGCGCTCCATCAACCGGCGGAGGCGATGGGCCATCGCGGATTTGCTCAGGTGCGCACGGTCGGCCAGCTCCTGCAGACCCGCCCGCGGGTGAGCCAGCCGAAGGTCGGCGGTTTCCCTCAGAGCCGCCGGCAGGGCCCGCAGGCCGGTACGCTGCCGTGCCAGGCGGCGAATGCGCTGGACCTGCTCGAACGCGGCCCGCAACCGTTTGTCCAGATTGGCGGTCTCGCTGTTCGCGCGCCGATTTGCGTCACCGCGCATCCCTCGGACGATCCGGTCGTTCTCCAGCTGCATCACCGCACGGTTGGCCCCGATCAGTCCCAGGACGCGTGATATCGGCTCCGCCCCCTTCAGGTAACGCACCGCGCTTCCACGTCGGTTCAGCTCGCCCACCGGGATCCTCAGGGCACGCATCCGGCGGGAGAGCTCGGCCCCGTAGCCGCGAGCGCCCACGATCTCGAAGTGGTAGGCGTGGCCCCGATTGCCCAGGACTCCGCGCACCAGGAACGCGCCCCGGACCGATGCCCGTGCGCAGCAGACATCGTTCGACGCCAGGCTGGGCGCCAGGGTCAGGCGCAGGTGATAGCTCGGCCGCTTCGCGCTGGGACCTTTGCGCACGGCGCTGACCCCGCCACCAGTGCTCCTCGCCAGCTGGACCACTTTGCGAGCAACGGCGTTGCGCGAGAGCCGCAGTGTCACCTGGGACCCCTCCCCCGCCTGCCCGCTGACCCCCACGATGGCTGCCAGCTCAGCGTGCTGGCAGCATGGGCGGGCAGGCAGAACGTTGGCCAGCTCCGCCTTGATCTCGTCCGTAAACGATGGTCGCTCCCGCATCGCCACCCACCATTAAACTGAACCGGTGCTGATCAAGATCGGGATCGACCCGGTCCTGGTGACCATTGGCGGTCTGAAGATCCACTGGTACGGGATCATGATCGCGATCGGCCTCTATGCCGGGATTCAGGTCGCGCTCGCTGACTCGCCCCGGCGCGGGATCGACCGAGACAAGCTGATGAACACGGCGCTGATCGCGGCCGTGCTGGGCGTCCTGGGAGGCCGCCTCTATTACGTGGTCCAGAACAACCCCGATTTCTACCTGCATCACCTGGACCGGATCCTGGCGGTCTGGGAGGGAGGCATGGCGTTCTTCGGGGCCATCTTCGGCGGTGCCGTCGCCCTGATCGTGTCGTCGATCATCTACAGGATCCCGCTCTGGAGCCTGCTCGACGTGGGCGCCCTCGGGATGACCATCGGCCAGGCGTTCGGCCGGGTCGGCAACATCATCAACGGTGACATCGTGGGCTACCGGACCAACGGCTGGGGCTTTGAGTACACGAACCCAGGCACCTTTGCCCCGCGCGATGTACCGGTCCAGCCGGCAAACCTTTATGAGCTCCTGATCGCCGTCGCTCTCTTCATCCTGCTCTGGAACCTGCGCAAGCGGATCCGCCCGGAGGGAATGCTGGCCATGATCTACCTCCTCCTCTACACGACCAGCCAGTTCCTGATCTTCTTCGTCCGGGACAACGTTTATGTGATCGACCAGACCCTGAAGCAGGCGCAGGTGACGGCCATCGTGGTATTCGTGCTCACCCTTCCCTTCGTGGCCTACCTCCTGCGAAAAGAGCGCGCCCGGCCAGCGGCCACATCGGAACCCAGCCCTCAGGAGTCGCGTGCCGGAGAGGTCGCCGGCTAGATCAGGCGGCCGGCTGTTGCGCCTGGCGGTTGCGGCGCTCGCCGCGCTTGAGAATCAGCTCGAGCAAGCGCTCCTGACGAAGATCCGCCTTCTCGATGATGCACTGGACCTTGCCCTCCAGCCGGGCCCGCTCCTCTTTGGTCAGGGGCTTGGCGGTGTGGACCAGGATGGGCAGCTGGCTGGTTTCCTTTTCCCGGCGCAGCGCCGACACCACCTCGAAGCCGTCCACGCCGGGCATGACCAGGTCGAGGAGCACCAGATCTGGCTTGTTGCGAAGCGCCTGCTCGATGGCAGTCTTTCCATTTTCGGCGGTCAGCACTTTGATGCTGAATGGTTTGAGAATGGCCTTGACCAGACTGACGGTCTGCCGGTCGTCGTCCACCACCAGCACGCTCGAGGGCATCTTCCGAGCCCGCTTGCCGTCGGCCATCAAGTCGAACTTCACCATCAGCTGCACCAGCTGCTGGCGGTCGATGGGCTTGGCGAGGAATTCGACATCGCCGATGTTTCCCCCGGGTTGGCGGGCCTCGGCCGCGGAGGTCAGCACCAGCGGGATTTCCCGGGTGCGAGGGTCGCGGCGAAGCTCCCGGACCAGGCGGGAGGCCCCGTCTGGAGGAAGTTGCGCATCTAGCAGGATGGCGAGCGGCTGGAGGCTGGGCGCCTTCTGCATCAGCTCGCTGGCGTTCTTGACGTAGACCACGTCGTAGCCGGCCCGGCTCAGGAACGGTTCGATCCGTTCCCGGACCTGGGGGTCTGGGTCGGCGACCAGAATGCCGGGTGCCTTCCAGCCCTTGCCAGCAGGCTGCACCACCTCCGGCCGCCCCGGGGCAGCACTCGCGGTCCGGGCGCTGAGACGACGGAGCACGTCCGAGAGCCGCTCAGCACTGTCATTGATGTGCTTCAGGTACTCGCGACGCTCTTCGGCAGTGACCGCGTTGGAGCCATCATCGACCAGAACGGTGGAGAACCCGATGATCGTGTTCAGGAGCGAATTGAGCGTGTGCGCTTGCTCCGTCCCGAGCGCCGCGGGCTGCTGCGCCCTGGCTTCCTCCATCTGCGCCAGGAGCTGACGCTCCCGGTCGCGGGCACGCGCGATCTCGGCGCGAGCCTGCTCCATCTCCTGGTTCTGCGCATGGATCTCGGAGGATAGAGCCTGGCGGCGGGTTGCCCAATCGGTTTGCAGTTTGCTCGATTGCTCGGTCAGCTCTGCGTGACGAACTCCGAGTTTCAGGTGTTCCTCGCGCAGCACCTTCTCGTTCTCGGCGAGCTTCTCCAGGCGGGTGCGCGCCTCACCCGTCTGCGCCAGGGCATCGGCGAGCTGATTCTCGAGTGAGGCCTTCTCCTCCGCCATTTCCGCTCGGCTCCGCTGCCACTCCTGCTGGATCTCGGCTTGCCGGCTTTCCGCTGCCGTAAGTTTCTGGGCCAGCTGCTCGCGCTCGGATCGCCACTGGCCCTGCTGGGATTGCAACTCGTCTCGCTGCCTGGAGACCGTTGCCACCTGCTCACGGACCGCCGCCAGCTCAGCCTGATGCCCAGCCACCAGGTCGCGCCGCTCAGCCTCCTTCTGTTCGACCAGTTGAGCCGATTCATGCAGCTGAGCCTCGAGCCGCTTGACGTCTTCGATGGCGGAGCTCAGCCGCTCGCGCCCCGCGTCGAGCTCCCTCTGGGAGTCGTCGTGGAGCCTTTTGAGCTGGTCATGTTCGGTGGCAGCGTGGCCAGCCGCGTCGAGGAGCTTGCGGTGCTCGCCCTGGAGGCTTTCATGGGCCGATTGCACCCGATCGCGGTACTCGACCATGGACTTGAGCTCGGCGACCGAGGCCTGCTGACCCTGCCGTGCCGCCTCCAGCTCCTGGCCTAGCTGCTGGGCGCGGGCCCGTTCGCTCGCGACCGCAGTCTCCTTCTCCGCCAGCCTCGCCCGGTACTCCTGCTGGCTCTGGTCGTGCAGCCTGGCCAGCCGGTCCCGTTCCTGTTCGACCCGGTCGTACTCGGTCTGCAGGCCGGCCAGGGTTTCGTTGACGGCCTCCTGGAGCTCCCGGATCCGCTGCTGTTCCTCGATCAGGGACTGACGTTCGGTTGCCCACTGCCGCTGGGCGGCATGAAGCTCATCCCGCTCCCTGGCGGCCTTCTGGGCCAGGGCTTCGACCTGGCTCAGGAACTGGCGGCCGTGGTCGAGGAGCTCGCCCAGGGGCTGGGACTCGTCTGGCACGGCGGTATAACGCCGAAGGCACCCGAGGCTGGCGCCAGCGCGTCAGCTTCCGGGGAGGGGCGAGGACCCGGTCCAGACGGCGTGGCCTCGGGGAAAACGGAAGAGCTTGCTCCGCCAGCGGCCGGGCCTGCCTGGCTTCCCCTTCGAACTCGCGGCCTCGGGGGTGTCCGGCGGCGCCTCGTTCATGATCTGGGTGCACAGAGCGATGCACTGGTCGCAGATGTAGACGCCCGGACCGGCGACCAGGCGGCGCGCCTGCTCCTGGCGCTTGCCGCAGAAGGAGCATCGGGCGGTCGCCAGCCTCCCCTTGGTTCCCTCCGGCATATATGGCGATTTTATGCCTGGGGGACTAGAGCATCTCCTTGATCGCGACCGCGACCGGCCGGGTGATACCCCTGACCGTCATCAGGTCATCGACGCTGGCGTTCCGGATGCTCTCCACGCTGCCGAAGGCGCGAAGCAGGGCCCGGCGGCGGACCGGTCCCAGCCCGGTGATGCCGTCCAGCACCGAGGCGAATGTGTCTCGCCGGCGGACCACCCGGTGGAAGGTGATGGCAAACCGATGCGCCTCGTCGCGGATTCGCTGGACAAGGAAGAGCGCCTCGGAATCCAAAGGCAGGCGGATCGGCTCAGAGCGCTCAGGCGCAAACAGCTCCTCCTGCTCCT
>VBDY01000113.1 GCA_005882775.1 Chloroflexota bacterium
TACGATGGGGCAGGCCTGCCCCCGCTCCCGGCCATCAAGGTGCGGGTCGAGGGCGGCCAGGTCCAGGTCTATACCGTCTGACCGGGCTCAGCGGTTCCTTGTCGAAACCTTAACTCGCTACCCCTTGCGCACGGGGGTGACCCGGCGTAAACTCGCGCCGTCGGGGGTCGGCTCAATGAAGAGGGAGGTGACGTCGATGCGCAGACTCGCGGTCCTCACCGCATCCATAGTCTTTGCGTTGTCCAGCTCGGTCCTGCTTGGGAGTGCCTCCGGCAGCCGGACCATCAAGATCCTGGGGACGGAGCATTTCGTCCCGAACGCTCTGATTAACGCGAATTACCGGTTCTCGCCGGGTCCGCTGTCGGTAAAGAGCGGGGAGAGCGTGACCTGGGCGAACGCCACGAATGATGGCCACACGATCTCGATCGTGCCCAGCGTGCCCGCAACCGTCAGCGACGTATTCGGTTGTGGGGCGCCTGGGACTGTGTGCGCGCCCATTCTTGCCTGTCACTTTCCACAGGGCTTTGGGCCGCCCGTCACTGTGGGCTGCGGGAATGCGGCAAACGGCGAGCTGAAGGTCGTTGGCGATTCGGTCCTGGTTGGGTGCACCGGGACGCCCGGCTGTCAGGTTCCGATTCCAATACCGTCAACCGTCACGCTGAAGATCACGGCGCCGGCTGGCTCCCACCTGCTCTACATGTGCGTGATCCATGCCTGGATGCAGGGCGAGATAGTCGTCAGCTAAGACCAGTTGAGGACCCCGGTCACGTGGCCGGGGTCTTTTTCTTTCTCGGTAGAATTCGCTGATGCTTCGGAGCACTCTCGCTGGAAGCTACCCGCGTGTGAGCGACGCCCCGCTGCCGGTGAATCTTCGCCAGATGCTCCACAAGCACGACCGGCGCGAGATCTCCGATGCGGAGCTCGAGCACGCCTACGAAGCCACCATCACTCGTATTGTCAACGAGCAGGAGTCGGCGGGCATCGACCTCCTGACCGACGGTCAGATCCGATGGGACGACCTGCTCACGCCGATCACCCGCCAGCTCGACGGGGCCAAGCCCGGTGGGTTGCTTCGCTATTTCGACAACAACGTCTATTACCGTCATCCCGTGATCCAGGGCCCGATCCGCTGGCGCGGGCCGGCCACGGTCGACGACTATCGCACCGCCGCCGGCGCCACCCGCCGTCCGGTGAAGGCGGTCCTGCCGGGCCCCATCACATACGCCGTGCTTGCCGAGGACCGCGCCTATAAGAATTTCGAGATGCTGGCGCGCGCCGTCTCGGAGGCGCTCCACCAGGAAGCGCTCGCACTGCAGGAGGCGGGTGCCCCGTTGATCCAGATCGACGAGCCGGCCCTCGGTGGGCAGCCCGCCAGGCTCGCCCTGGCCCGAGCCTGTATGGAGACCATCGCCCGCGGGTTGAAGACGAAGGTGGGAATCGCCACCTATTTCAAGCCCGTGCAAGAGATCTGGACCGGGCTCCGCGCCTTTCCCGTGCAGGTCTGGCAGGTCGATGTCGCCGACCGCCCGGCTCAGCTCGATATGGTCCTCAATGCGCCACCCGACGGCGAGGTCGTTTTTGGTTGCATGGACGCTCGCAACACCAGGCTCGAGGAGCGTGATACGCTGGCGCGCACTTTGGAAAGAGCCACGGACAGGCTGGGCGCCGACCGGGTCTGGGCGAGCCCGAACGCCGGGCTAGAGTTCCTTCCGCACGCGACGGCTCAGAAGAAGATGGCGAGGCTGGCCGAAGCCGTGGGCGCGGTCAACGGACGGACGGCCGGGACGGCGGCGAGATGAAGCTGCTCCAGACCACCAGCGTGGGTAGCTTTCCCAAGCCCGACTACCTGGTCTCCGCGCGCAACCTCTACGCCAAGAGTCAGCTCTCTCGTGAGGAGCTCGGCGAGCTCGAGAAGAAAGCCACCCGCGAGGTGATCGCCCTGCAGGAGCGGCTGGGCCTGGACATCCTGGTCGACGGCGAGATGGAGCGTGGCGACATGACCGCGTTCTTCGCCGAGCAACTCGAGGGGATGGGCATCAGCGGGCTGGTTCGCTCCTACGGCAACCGCTATTACCGCAAGCCGATCGTGGTCGGACCGATCCGGCGGGTAAAGCCGATGACCGTCCCCATGTACCAGTTCGCCCAGAGTCTCACCGAGAAGCCGGTCAAGGGCATGCTGACCGGGCCATACACCATGACCGACTGGTCGTTCAATGAGCACTACCCCTCGCGGCGCGACACCATCCTGGCATTTGCCCAGGTGATCCGCGAGGAGGCCGAGGACCTGCAACGGGCAGGGGCCCGCTACATCCAGATCGATGAGCCGGCGCTGTCGACCCGGCCGGACGAGCTGCCGGTCGCGATCGAGGCCATGCACATCGTCACGGACGGGCTCAAGGCCAAGACCATCTCCCACATGTGCTACGGCGACTTCGACACCATCTATCCTGGTTTGCTCGAGCTCCCCGTACAGCAGCTCGACCTGGAAGCAGCCAACAACGACTTCGCCCTGATCGAGCTGATCCGCAAGCACCCGTTCACCAAGGAGATCGCGCTCGGCGTGGTCGACTCGCACGATCACCGGATCGAGACCAAGGACGAGGTGGTCGCCGGCATTCACCGCGCCCTCGAGGTCCTCCGCCCCGAGCAGGTCTGGATCGACCCGGACTGCGGGCTCAAGACCCGCAGCTGGCAGGAAGCCGAGCGCAAGCTGGCCGTGATCGTGGAGGCGGCCAATCAGGTCCGCGAGGAGCTTTCTAAGAAACCAAAACCGGCCAAGGCGCGTTGAACCCCTGAGCGGAGGCTTTCGCCTGCCGTTCTTTAGACTCGTTGAGAGAGCATGAGCGACCTTCAACCCACCCCTGTCCTTGACCGGATCGGCGGGCCATCGGACCTGCGCGAGCTGTCCGAGGCCGAGCTGCGCGAGCTTGCCGAGGAGATCCGGCAGTTTCTGGTCAGCTCGGTGTCTCACACCGGCGGCCATTTGGGGCCGAACCTGGGGGTGGTCGAATTGACCCTTGCCCTCCACCGGACCTTCGACAGCCCGCGTGACCGCATCCTCTGGGACACCGGGCACCAGGCTTATGTGCACAAGCTGCTCACCCGCCCCCGGGAGGGGTTTGCCCGGCTTCGCAAGCTCGGGGGGATGAGCGGCTATCCAAACCGGGGTGAGAGCGAGCACGACCTGATCGAGAACAGCCACGCCTCGACCGGGCTCAGCTACGCCGCCGGCATGGCCGAAGCCCGTCAGCGGCGTGGGGCGGACGGCCAGGTTGTTGTAGTAGTCGGCGACGGCGCTCTCACCGGCGGGATGGCCTACGAGGCGCTGAACAACATCGGCCACCGCAAGACTCCTGTGACCATCGTCCTCAACGACAACGGCCGTTCATATGCGCCCACCATCGGCGGTTTGGCCCAGCACCTTGCCCAGCGGCTTACCGTCCTGAATCCCGGCTACCACCGGACCAAGAACTGGGTCGACCGGATGTTGCGGCACGTGCCCGGCGGCGACAAGGCGGTCGCGGCCGGCCGCCGCATCAAGGAGAGCCTCAAGGAGCTGATCGCGCCCCGCACCTTCTTCGAGTACCTGGGGATCAAGTACTCGGGGCCGATCGACGGGCACAACCTGGCCGACATCGAGCGAACCCTTGCTCAAGCAAAGCGGCTCGGCGGGCCGGTCGTGGTGCACGTCATCACCACCAAGGGCCGCGGGTACGGCCCGGCCGAAGAGGACGAGATCGACCACCTTCACGGGGTGAGCGCCTTCGACCTCAAGACCGCCAAGCCGCTCAGTCACAAGACAACCTACACCGACGTCTTCGGCGAGGCGTTGCTCGAGGAAGCCCAGCGCGAGCCTCGCCTCTGCGCCATCACAGCGGCCATGGGTACCAGCGCCGGCCTGGGTCCGTTTGCGGCGGCTTTCCCGGACCGCTTCTTCGATGTGGGCATCGCGGAGCAGCATGCGGTCACGTTTTCTGCCGGGCTTGCCATGGAAGGAATGTTGCCAGTGGTTTGCATCTACTCCACTTTTTTGCAGCGGGCCCTGGACCAGGTGATGATGGATGTCTGCCTGCACAACCTGCCCGTGACTTTCGTGCTGGACCGGGCAGGGATCACCGGCGAGGATGGTCCATCGCATCACGGGATATTCGACCTGACCTTCCTGCGCGCCATGCCGAACCTGACGCTAGCTGCTCCGGGCAGCCCACAGGAGCTCCGCGACCTGCTCCACACCGCCGTCTCCCGCACCGGGGGTGGCCCGTTCGCCATCCGGTTTCCAAAGGGGAGTGCGGGAGTCGACGAGCGCCGCGCCACCCGGGTGCTGCCGGTCGGTGAGTGGGAGGTTTTGCGCCAGGGAACCGCCTTTTTGCTTCTGGCGACCGGCAAAATGGTAGCGACGGCCCTCGAGGTGGCGGCCAACCTCGACCGTGAGGGATGGCCCGCGACAGTCGTCGACTGCCGCTATATCAAGCCGCTGGACCCGCGGCTCGAGAGTTGGGCTCGTCGCCATCGGCTGGTCGTGACGCTCGAAGACAATGTCGCGACCGGCGGCTTCGGCTCCGCTGTCTCCGAGATGCTGAGTCCGCTCGGGATCCCGGTGACGGTCCTGGCCGTGCCTGATACTTTTCTCCCGCATGGGACCCAGGCCGAGCTACTTCGCGAGTTGCGGCTAGACACCGAGGGCGTGACCGCCCGGCTACAGACGGTCCTTCATGTCTCCGAGCCCGTGGAAGAGCGCGAGCCCTTAACCCAGCCCGGTATCTAGCTGCTCGTCGTCCTTGCTGATCACCCGCAAATGCGGGATCCCTACTTCCTGTTCCGGCTCGGCTTGCGGTGGGGCCGGAGCGGGTGGTTGCTCGACCGCGACCGCCAGCGGCAGGGTCAGCAGGAAGGTGCTGCCGTGCTCGGGTTCGGATGACTCCACCACCAGGTCGCCTCCGTGCTGGCGGGCGAGCTCGCGTGAGAGAAAGAGGCCGAGCCCGGTACCACGGATGTGCATGGTCAGCCGGTTGCTGACCCGGCCGAAGCGAGTGAAGAGACGCGCCTGCTCGGCGGCGGAGATGCCAACGCCCTGGTCGCTGACCCGGACCAGGGCTCGCCCGTCGTCCTGAACCAGCCGGCAGGTCACCAGGCCACCGTTGGGCGAGTACTTGATTGCATTTTCCATCAGGTTGCCAACTATCGTGGCGAGCCGGTCCTGGTCCGCCATGACGGTGACGGGGTCTTCCGGCAACTCGACCGACAGCTGATGTCGGTCGCTTGCCAGCGGTCTCACGGTCTCCACCGCCTCGCTGACGACCTCTCTTAAGTCCACCCGCCGGCGCTTCAGCCCAAGTCGCCCGTCCTCGAGGCGTGTCGCCTCGAGCATCTGGTCGACCAGCATGTTCATCTCGAGCGTCCGGGCTTTGAGCACCGTGACCGCCCGCAGCCCTTCTTCCTTGAGCACCCCGAGCGAGCCCTGCTCGAGCATGCTGAGATAGCCGCCCATCACCGCCAGCGGACTGCGGAGCTCGTGCGAGGCCAGGCTGAGAAACTGGGATTTCGAGCGCTCCAGGTTCGCCACCCGTTCGCTGACCCTGGCCCGGTCGAGGGCCAGGACCAGGTTGGCCGCATACTCCTGCAGCCGCGCGACTTCGTCGGTTCCGAACAGGGGTGTGAATGGTCCGGCGGCGATCACCAGGGTGCCCCGCCCGGCATCGAGGGGAAGTTGCACTACGGCCGCCGTGCCGCCCGGTTGTCCCTCGAGTTGGACCAATCCTCCGTGAGTCTCGCCATCGAGACGGCCGCCGAGCTGGCGGGCAAGGTCCGCGTCCAGCCCCCGGATCGCAAGCACCTCGCCTCCGGCGTCGATCAACGCCGCCCCGTCGGCGCCCAGCAGGCGAATGCCCCACTCGAGCCCCCGGTTGGCGAGGGTAGCCCGGTCCGAGCTGTAAAGGAGCAGGTCGCGGATCCCAGCACGCAATTGCTGCTCCTCCGGGTCCCGCCATACGCGGCGCAACCAGGTCGGCGGAGCAAAGCCGACGTAGATCAGGGGGACCGCAGCCAGCGCCACCAGCTGGATGGCGATCGAGACCTCGGTGGTGCTCTGACCGCCGGTGACGC
>VBDY01000114.1 GCA_005882775.1 Chloroflexota bacterium
CCAGCAGCATCTGGTTGAGGGGCGCCATCAGAAGCAGGAAGCACCCAATGCTCAACACCCGCCCGATTCCCAGGCAGAGCTCCTGATGGACGATGTACTCGTATCGCATCGTCCTCGCCTGCGGGTCGCGGTCGATCACCTGTAGGGCCATCGGCGCCAGCGCGTTGCCATGGAGCGGCCCACCGACCGCGCGCAGGAAGCCATAGGCAACCAGGGCTCCGGCCGTCAGGTAGAGCGGCAAGAGCAGCGTGGACATGACAAGCAGGTAGCCGCCGACCAGAGCGATCCGGATCCGGTGCTTCGGTTTCATGAAGGCCGCCAGGCCGAGGCTGATGCCGACCCCGAGCAGACCCATCAGGCCGTTGAAGTTCCCAACCTGCTGTTCGTTTTTCAAGACCAGGTAGGTCATGACGGTGAGGACCAATCCCATCAGGCTTCCCGTGAAACCATCCGCCAGGCGGGCCCGGGTCACCCACTGCCAGTCCGGGTTGCGCCGGACCAGGCGAGCCACCCGGGGGATGGAGAGCCGTTCCCGAGTCCCCGAGGGCAGCCGGCCGGCAAGCACCATGGCTGCCATCAGGAGGACCGCAGCCAGGGCGAACACCAGCTGGTAGCCGCGGTATGCCCCGCCGACATGGGTGCCGGCCACTATGATCGCGCCCGCCGCCGGTGGCAGCGCCGCGGTCAGGAACCAGGTCGCGGTGGCCTGGGCGCCGAAGTAGCGGTCACGGTCGCGATCGCTCGTGGTGTCGTAGCTGACGAGGTGAAAACCCGACCAGTAGAACCCCTCGGCCACGCCTCGCAGGAGGCCAAGAGCGACGACCCAGTGCGGGGTGTCGTTGCCCAGCACCAGGATCAGCAGGTACACGGCGCCGTTGCCGAACAGACCGAGCCGGATCGAAGCGCCGGCCCCGAGCCCACGCCACAGAAGTCCGTTAGCCAGGAACGCCACCGGGATCATCAGTGCACTCAACCCGCTGTAGAGCGCGATCAGCGCCAGGTCGTGGCTTGAGCGCCAGAGAAAGATCGACAAGAATGTGCCGGCTAAAAGGGCGGCGGCGTTGTACGCGCCGTGGATCAGCACCATGTAGTTGGCGCGCCTGTCCAGCGCGACCCTGACCGCCCTCCGACTCACAACAGCCTGACCCCTCTACGGCGTCTGCCCGCGCCGTATCAGGGGAACGTGCCGCATCGCACCGGCTTGCGTGAAGGCATGCCGCAAGCTAGTGACGGCCAACGCCACCTAAAGGAGACAAAGCCGGCGATTGTGCTCCATTCCGGACCTCGCCGCGGCCGTCGCGCCAAACGACGATGCGCTCCGATGCCTGACTCGGTCCTATTGCGCACTCGCCGGACGCTAAAGCTCGCTCCGCTCGTCGCACTCGCCGGACGCTAAAGCTCGCTCTGCTCGCCGCACTCGCCGGGCGCTAAAGCTCGCTCCGCTCCTCCCCCGCACGCGTGTAACGACAGGCGTTACAAATTGCCTCTCTCGCGCGCGTTACGGCGCGCGCTTTGGGCCGGCGGGCATGACACCTCATTCGCGCGCGTTACGACGCGCGCTCTGGGCCGGGAGGCACGCCTCGGGCCTGGATCGGCCCTCGGCTCCGTCGGGCCTGCATTCGGCCCTCGCCTCCGGCGCGTCACGGCTTGGCCTTTTCTTGAGTCCGGCGCGCATTGAAACGGTCTCCGCAAGGAGGCGGCAGTACCTTCGGCTCAGACGCGCAAACGGCGTCAAAGGGGGTCGCAAACGGAACTTCGGCGAGTCTACGAAACCGAGTTGCTGGACGCGCCGTCCAGGGCGGAAGAGCTCCCCTTCCCCGGGGCGGTCGCCGGCCTGCTTGCCTCCCTCCAGCGCGGCGATATGTCGGCGGCCGCCTACGACACGGCCTTCGCCGCCCGGGTCCGCGATGCGAATGACAAAGACAGCCTCGCCTACCCGCAGACGCTCTCCTGGCTGCTGAAAAATCAGAACCCCGACGGCAGCTTCGGGACCACCCTGCCCATCGCCAAGGAGAGGCTGATCGCAACCCTGAGCGGGGTGCTGGCCCTGGTTGATCTCCCGGTTGGATTGCAGGATGGCCCGGCGCACCGAGCCCGGCTGCGTGCCCTCACCTACCTCCATGAGGGAACAGGCAAGTGGCAGGTCGGTCCAGACACCGCCGGCTTCGAGCTGGTCCTGCCGGCGCTGCTGGCCGAGGCGAAAGCCCGTGACCTCCCCATCCCCTACGAGCGATTCCTGGGCGTGATCGCGCAGCGGGACGCCAAGGTCGGGCACATCCCGGCTCGGCTGATTTACAACGTCGACACCCCGCTGCTTCATTCCCTGGAATACGTGGGCGCCGAGCTCGACGTCGAGGCGATTCGCAAGCGGATCGCAAACAACGGCTCATTCGCGAACTCTCCATCGGCGACGGCGTTCTTTCTGCTGCATGGCGAGGACGAGCGCGCCCGTGAGTATCTATCGCTGATCGCCCGGCGCCGCCGGGACGGTGGGTTCCCCATGGTCGAGCCCTTCGAGATCTTCGAGCTGGCCTGGGTCCTGTCCAACCTTTCGCGCGCCGGCTACCGGCCGAAGACCGCGTTGCCCGCGCTTCGCTACCTGGCCAGCTCTCTGACCGAGGACGGGGTGGGGGTTTCGCGCGAAGGCCTCCGGGCCGATGGCGACGACACCGCGCTCAGCCTGATCGTCCTCCACGAGTACGGATATCCGATCTCGATGGGCCCGCTGCGTCCGTTCGAGGGCGTGAATTTCTTCTTGACCTATCCGCTCGAGCGGGACGCCTCGGTGACGACCAACGCCCACGCGCTCGAGGTCCTCGCCGCCAGCCCGCAGTTCTCCCGCCAGCACCTTGTCACGCAGAAGGTCGTCAAGTTCCTGCGCGATGCGCGCGTTGACGGCGATCACTGGGCCGACAAGTGGCATAGTTCCCCCTTCTATGCCACCGCCCACGCCGTCTTCGCGCTCCTCGCGCCGGCACCCGACCTCTGCCGCCCCGCCCTCAAGTGGCTCCAGGACTCGCAGCGCAAGGACGGGTCGTGGGGCTGGTTCACGGAGGGGACGGCGGAAGAGACCGCCTACGCGGTGCAGGCCTGGCTGGCGGCCCCGGCCGCGGTGAAGGACGGGCTGCGGGTCGATCTGTCAGCCGCAGAGCAATTCCTGAATGACATGGCAGATGCGCCCATGCCGGCAATGTGGATCGGCAAGAGCGTGTACATCCCGATGAACGTGGTCCGCTCAGCCATCCTGAGCGCCCAAATCCTGCTGGCGCAAGGAGGGCGGCGTGCTCGATAGGCGCATCAACCGGCTCAAAGACCTCCTGCTCCGGCAACGTGATGAGGCTGCCATCGTCGGCCACCTCACCGCCAGCAACCCCCGAGGAGACGACCTGCTGGGTGAAGTCTGTCGGGCCTCACTGGCCCTGCACCCGGCGGGCAGCTTCGAACAGGCCGCCGCGCTTGCCCGGACGATGGCCTACATCCTCTATATCGACGATTACCTCGACGACGAGCATCCCGAGCTCGACCTCTCCAACTATCGAGAGGTTTGCCAGCACTTCCTGCTCTGGCACAACCGGGACCTGAGCCAGATGCCTCTGGCCTGCGCCACCGTCGGACGCAAGCTGGAGGAGCAGTTCATAGAGGACCAGGTGCCCGAGGAATGGACGCCGATGCGCCACCTGGTCTGGGAGAAGTTCATCTGGACCATGCTCCAGGAGAACCAGTGGCTCAAGAACAAGGAGCGGGTCACGGTCGGCGCTTACCTGGCAAACGGGCTCTACAGCATTGCCTTCCCGGTCGTCCAGGTGTCGATCCTGGCCTTCTCCTACGAGAACGTCTCGCAGGAACTCAAGAACCGCCTCTTCTGGCACATCTGCCAGGCCTCCCGGGTGGTCAGACTCGCCAATGACCTGCGCAGCTCGGAACGGGACACAGCCCAGGGTCGCTTCAACGCGGCCGACCTGATCGCCGCCGCCGGGCAGCTCTCGCCGGCAGCGGCCCGGGCCGCGGTGGTTCGGCTGATGGAGGAAGAGTTCGAGGGGCTGCAGAAGGGCGTGGCCCGGGAGAAGCGGACCGGTGTCACCCAGCAATTCCTCGCTCACCTGGTGGAGAGCACCGCCATGCTGCTCGACTACTACCACGTCCCTGACTCGCGCCAGGCGCGGCCCAAGCCGCCCGAGGATCGGGTCAGCCTGCGAGCCAGCTGATGAGCGGCGCCCTCAAGCTCAAGTTTTCGAAACGGGATCAGGCGGGGACGGGCGCCAATTCCGAGCCGGCCGCGATCGCTATGGAGCGGCGGATTGTCGCTCTGCGCTGGCTGGCGATGCTGCTGGCCACCGGAACCCTGCCCTTCCTTCACCTGGGCGGCCAGACCATCCTGCTGATGTCTCTGATCGGCCTGGGCGCGATCTACAACCTGGCCCTTCAGTTCGTGGTGGTCCGGCTCAAGCCGGGCTGGATCACGGCCGGGTATTTCACCACCATCGGAGACATCCTGCTCGCCACCGGCGGTGTGGCGGTCAGCGGCGGCATCCACTCGCCGTTCTTCCTGGCGTATTTCTGGGGCGCCGTGATCGCTGCCGTTCGGTTCGGCGGCCTGGCGGCGATCACCGCGGTGGTCACGATCGCCATCAGCTACAGCGCCGTCGTCTACTACGTCGCCTCGCTCAACGGCACCCAGCTCGGCGGCTCGGACCTGACCGACCTGGCCCTGCGCACGGGCTTTGTCGCGATCACCGGCATGACGGTGGGCCTGATCGGCGACCGCGCCCGCAAGGCGGAGCACGCGCTGCAGGCGGAGCTGGAGCGCGCCCACGCGGCGCTCTCCCAGGTGACCGTAGAGCTAAACCGCGACCTCGAGTTCGAGCAGACATGCCAGCTGACCGCCGAGCGTGGCCGGGCCCTGATGAATGCCGATGCCGTCCTTCTCCAGGTGCAGATGCCCTCGCTGATCGGCCAGGACGAGTCGGTCCCGCCCGCGAGCGCCCTGTTCATCGACTGGAACCCCGAGCTCAAGGCGGCGCACGAAGGCGCGGACCTGAGCGCGGTGCATCTCTCGCTGGCGCCGGCCACCAGCGAGCAGGTGATCCCGGTCCTCGAGCCCAACGCCCTGCTACCCACCGACCACGCGGCGCTGCCCGCCGGCCTCTGGTTCAGGGTCCCGGTCTTCCACGGCGCCCGCGCCATCGCCGACATGCTGGTCGGGTTCCAGGGACGGGCGCTGCCTCTGCGAGACACGGAACGCGAGCTGATGCTGACCTTCGCCGAGCGAGCCGGCATTGCCATGCGCAACGCCCACAACCTCGACCAGGCCCAGAAGCTCTCGGTCACCGACGCCGTCACCGGCCTCCCCAACCACCGGTACTTCCACACCCGGCTGGACGAGGAGCTTGAAAAGTGCAAGGCGAGCGGCGGCTCGATCACGGTCATGATGGTCGACCTCGACCGGTTCAAGGTCTACAACGACAGCTTCGGGCACGCGGCCGGGGACGTCGCCCTCAAGGCCGCCGCGCGCACCATCTCCTCCACCATGCGGCGCGAGGACGTGGTCACCCGCTACGGCGGCGAGGAGTTCGTCGCCATCCTCCCCGGCGTGGACATCCAGACCGCGCCCATCCGCGCCCAGGAGATCTGCGACACGCTGGCCAAGGTCTTCATGTACAACCCCAAGACCATCTTCGCCCCGCTCACGGCCTCCGTGGGCTGGGCCACCTACCCGGTGGACGCGCGCAATCGCGACGAGCTCCTCAACCGCGCCGACCTGGCCATGTACATGGCCAAGAAGCGCGGCCGCAACTGCATCTGCGGCGCCTCCGAGCTGGAGAGCGTCGCCGCCCTGGACTCGGTGCTGAGCGAGGTGGTCGC